>JAGPGE010000510.1 GCA_018056145.1 Armatimonadota bacterium | reverse complement strand
CGGACAAGCGCGACAAGAACCAGGTCTGGCGCATCAACCGTGATTTCGGCTACGTGCCGTTGGAGCCGCAGCAACACGGATACCAGTTCCCGATCGACCCCGAGAGTGGGGAGACTGTTCCGAACCTGGTTGTGATCGACGACGGAGCCAAGGGGTTCCGGCATGCCACCGCCAAGGCTTCCTGGCCCACGCTGGATGCACAAGACGGGCGATACTACCTGCTGAAGATGACCCACCCGATCGCCTGCGGCGACTTGTGGGAGGCCCTGCATGAGGTGCGCGAGCGGCTGATTGTGATCGTGTCCGCCGGCGATCTGCGGCGGCAGGACATCCAAATCGATGCTCGGCTGTCCTGGGAGCAATGCGCTGAACACACGCTGACTGCGGTCCTGCATGATCCCACCGGGATCGAGTTGCGCCGGTCCGCGGCCCATGTGATTATCACCTTCGGGTCCGCCGGCGCGCTCAGGGTCTCGGGCGGCCCTGCAGACGACGACGTCACGGCACGCCTGATCTTTGACCCCCTGCGGCTCGAAGGCGATTTCGAGCGCGAGGTGGGTGGGACGACGTACGGATTCCAGACCGCTTTCACGGTAGCCGTCGCTCACCACCTCATGCGCTTTCACGTGGGGCTTGACGAGCAGTCCCAGGGGGCCAGCCCCTTCAAGGACCCCGAGGCGATGGGGGAAGCGCTGCACGCGGGGATCGGCGCCGGCATCCTCGCAAAGCGTGAGTTGTTGCGCCTTGGGCATGGCCCGGTGGGCGACAAGAACCCGGGGCTTCCAATCAGGGCACTGGCGAAGACCATCTCCGCGGACCCCGTGGGCATCGCTGATGTTGAGGTCCCCCATGATTATTGCAGCGTAACCGGGTGCCGGTGGACGATACTCACGCAGTTGGAGTTGCCCAAGGGTGCGGCGGCCGACCCGCATGCGCCACTGATCGGGCGGGGCATCCTCACCGCCCGCTACGGACTGCGCGCTCTGTCCGAAGTGCCGGCGTTGCGTCTGGGGCCACTGTACACCGTAGACCGCGCTGACATCGAAAGTATGCGCACGTTAGATAATCTCATTCGGGAATACGAAGCCGTCAAGGTCCAGAAGAAGCCCCTCTGCATCGGGGTGTTTGGCCCACCGGGAGCCGGCAAGTCTTTCGCAGTGAAAGCCCTCGCGGAGGCCATCCTCGGGAAGAACGTTCCGTTTCCCGAGTTCAACCTGTCGCAGTTCAGTGATCCGTCGCAGTTGATCGGGGCATTCCATCGCGTTCGCGACGAGGTGCTCAAGGGCATCACCCCCGTGGTCTTCTGGGACGAGTTCGACTCCCTGGAGTACTTCTGGCTGCAGTACCTGCTGGCGCCGATGCAGGACGGCACCTTCCAGCAAGGCGAGATCACCCATCCCCTGGGGAAATGCATCTTTGTCTTCGCCGGCGGCACCGCGGACACGTGCGAGACGTTCGGTGTCCCACCTCCCCCTCCACGAGTTGTGCAAGCCCCCGATGGGATTGCAGCCGAGGGGACGGCGCCTGTGGAGACTGCGCGCGAGAAGATGGCTCCCGAAGAGGCTGCTGAGATCAGACGGCAGCAAGAGAAGGCCGCCGAGGCGTACCGGCAGTTTCAACTCCGCAAGGGACCGGACTTTGTCTCGCGGCTGCACGGCTTCCTGAACGTCCTCGGCCCCAATGAGCGCAAGGGGACGACGTGCGTGGACAACTCCTGGCCGATACGGCGCGCCCTGCAGATGCGCGGGATGCTCCGTCTCGAGGATGACGACGAGCTCGACATCGATCCCGGCCTGCTGTACGCACTGCTCAGCGTCCCGGAGTACAAGTTCGGAGTCCGGTCCCTGGAGAGGATCGTCAACGCCATGGCTGGCGGTGGAAGTCAGGCACACATCAACCGGTCCGATCTGCCCCCGAGAGCGCTCCTGGACAGGGAGACCGCCGCGGACAAGTTCCTGGCACTCGTCACCCAACGCGACGCGTTCCGTCTTAACGTCAACGTAGACGCCCTGGCACAGGTCATCAACTGGAAATTCTGCGACGAATTCGGGGGCGAACGAGACTTCGACAAGCTGCCCACTGACGTCAAGGCATCAAACCGTGCGGCTGCGCGCCGGATCCCCGATCATCTGGCGCTCATCAACTTCGTGGCCATGCCGGCCTCACCTGGCGACACCAGCGACTGGCGTGGGCTGCTGGAAGAAACAATCGAACACCACATCCAGCGCCTGGCCGAGGCGGAGCATCTCGGATGGTGTTCCGAACGCATGGCGAATGGCTGGACGTACGCCCCTGTGAGGGACAATGCCCGCAAGAAACATCCGCTGTTGGTGCCGTGGAAGGAGGTCCCGGACGCTCAGAAGGACAAGGACCGCGAAATCGTGCGGTGGATCCCCGGCATCCTGGATATGGCGAAACACAAGGCGGTGCCTGCCAACGCGTAGCGGACTGCTCGCTTGCCGCACCGATACAAGCCAGCCCTGAACGGAGTTGACAATGCCCTACGAACCCAAGCCGCTGGATACATCTTCGATCGTCCTGCCCGAGGACCTCGAAGCGCTCACCGAATACCTGGCTGAAAATGCCCACGATACCTGGGCCGCTCAGCGCCTGGCTGACGGCTGGAGTTACGGGCCCGCGCGGGATGACGCCCGCAAGCTGCACCCATGCCTGGTACCCTATAGCGAGTTGCCGGAATCGGAGAAGGAGTACGACCGCAACACTGCGATGCAGACCATCAAGGCGATCTTGGCGCTGGGTTACCGGATCACCAAGCCCTGAACCGATAGGAACAGCAGCCGGGCTGCTCGCCCTGCCAGATGCCGCGCTCTTGCCCGGAAAGATTGGCCCACCGCATCGTGCCGTGCCTCTTGCCCGCCGAGGTGCGCCGCTCCGGGTCTGGCCGATGATTGCCCGCCCAGATATGGCACACGATCTTGCCGGCGCTGAGAGCCGCCGCGACAATCTCCGCCGTCCCCTCCGTGCCCCTGTGCGCGCTGTCCATCCCAGACGGCGATGAGCACATCCGAATGTTCCACCACCCAGAGGCCGGCCTGCTGGTAGGCCTCGCCGCGCGCACTGGCGGCAGCGGGTCGAACACCTGCGCCGCTCGCGTCAGCAGCGTTCGGAACTCCGCCCTGGAAGTCTCCGTCTCGAAGTCGGTCGCGTAGTCGTCAACAGGCATAGGCAGGGGCACGATCAGCTCCCCGCCGCGTTCCAGCACCGCCTGCGCTACCAGCCGGTCCGCGCCTTCGGCAATCGGCGAGCAGACACGCAGTCCATGGCCGGGAAACAGCCCCTGAATGCGGTCTAGGGCCACCTCAATCGCGGCTGTCAGGAGGTCGACCTGGGAGGTGAGTCGGTGGCCGGTGACGCCCACGTTGACGACTGCCCGAAAGCGCGTCCGGGGCAGCGGAGTGGCAGGTCATTCCTGTTCGCATTGCCCGGGCTGGTCTGGCGCATTAGCTGCCCCATTGATCTGCGACAGGATCGTCTCAGCGGCAGTGGCGTAGGGGCTGAAGGTAATGATGTCGTACTTGAGCGCTGCATTGATCTTGTCCGAGAAAGACTTCTTGAACACCCGCGCGAACACCTTCGCCCCGGGGTTCATCTCCTTGGCCGCGATAGCCGCCTCGATGTTGAACAGGTCGTTGCCGGAACAGACAATGACGCAGCAGGCCTTCTCCACATTGGCTTCGCGCAGTGCTCCGAGTTCGGCCATGTCACCGATGACCACCGGGACGCCTCGCCGCCGGGCGGTCACCACTGCCGGGAGGTCCTCGTCAATCTCTACGCCCACAACCTTGCGTCCTGCATCGATTAGGCCCTGGCAGATGGTTCCGCCAAGTTGACCCAGCCCGCAGATGACCGTGTGACCCGAGTAGGTTGCTGCGACCACGGCACTCCACTCTCCCTGGCGCCGGCTCTTATTCAGGAACAGGACGGTTGCTCCCACCAGACCTTCGGCGGCGAAAACGATGCCCATGAGCGGCATGATGAAGACCAGCAGTTCCAGGTACCAAGTGCGCGGCGGGTCCACACCCTCCATGGTCATCATGTACAGCGCGCGAACGAGGCAATCGAGGAAGGTGAGCCCCGGCCACGCCTCCCCGAGATACAGCACGGTCGCGCACAGGATCAGCGTGAGCGCGATAGCCGTCGCGCTGAGCGAGATCCGCCTGACAAAGAGCCAGAGGTCCATCAGGTAAGCGCGGTACAGAACGGATCACCTCAAGCGTAACCGCTTCCTGGGCCCCGAGTGGCGCCTGGGCCCGGCGTCCGGCGCTCACTGGCAATCACACCGCGACGTACAGTCCGGCGCTCTGAGACTGCCTGTCTGCCTGGTAGGTGCGGACTCGTGAGTCCACTCGCAGCCCCTCTCGGGCATTCTCACCGCGGGCACCATAACGGGCCTATAGTGGGTCCGGCGAAGAGCAGCATTTCCGCCCGCGCCTCACCGTTGCAGTGGTTAGCCCAGTCGCATCCGCCAACCTAACCCGCCCTATGCACGAACCCCAAGGAGGCGAAGCGGCAGGGACCTTGGAATAGCCTGGTAGCGAGCCATAGAGCCGTTCCGGGAGGTCCCTGCCGTGAATGCACAGTGCTCCATGCAGACCGC
>JAGPGE010000509.1 GCA_018056145.1 Armatimonadota bacterium | reverse complement strand
TTGCCGTCTCTCCTCCCATCGGTCCTGTACGTCACCACGGCCCCCTGGCCCCACCACCATGCGCAAGCAATCAGCGGGGACAAAGAAGACGGACTGGGTTGCGATCCGAGAGCAGTACGTGCAGGGCGGTAAGTCCTGCGCCCAGCTTGCGGAAGAACACGGAGTCCGCGCGAACACCGTGGAGACGCGGTGTTCGCGTGAGCGCTGGCGTGCGGCGCGCTCTAAATTCGTAGCAAGTGTTGAAGAAGCCGCACGCCAAAAAAGCGCCGAAGCCCAAGCCGAATATCTAGTCATCAAGAACGAAGCCCTGGGTGCCAAGTGGTACCAGCTCGCGGAAGCGGCCCTCGACGACGCTCTGGCGGCTGTCAAGCCCAGCGAACGCCAGTCCCAGGCGATTACCGCCGGCATCGCCACCGAGAAGTGGCGTCTCGTGACCGGACAGACCACCGCCAAATCCGAGCAGATCATCAAGGGAGAGTATGACGACCTCACCGACGAAGAGGCAGAAGCACTCCTCGCTGAGAGCGTTGAAATCCTTCGGTACTCCCAGCAGAACCGCGAAGCAGCAGTTAGTGGCGCTGACGCCGCTCCTGGAGAAGGCGGCTAGTGCCAGCCCGCTGGTGTTTGCCCAGCGGCATATGCGCACGGAGCAGCAGCAGCGCCTGAACTTCAGCAGAGCGCCCTATACCCAGGATATCCTCCTGGACCCCACTCCGAAGCACGTCTGCATCGCCTGCGCCCAGTCGCGCAAGACCGTGACGTACCTGTCCAAGACGCTCTGGATGCTCATGCACTATCGGCCCAAGGGTTGGATTCCGACGGCCATCTACACGTTCCCTACGAAGACCGACGTGGACGAGTTCTCCAAGGCCCGCGCCAAGCCGATGATCGAGGCCTCCCCGGTCCTGTCCGAGGAGATCGCGGACCTGGACACGACGAGTGTGAAGCAGGGCAAGTCCGGCTGGAGCCTGTACTTCCGGGGCACCTACACTGCCCGCGCCGCGCTCTCGGTGCCGGCGGGTCTCTTGGTGCATGATGAGCTGGATAGATCACGGCCAGATACCTTGCAGATGTATTCCGACAGAAGCCGCGCCAGCACTCACCCGCACGTCTTCGTTTTCTCAACGCCAACCATCCCGCAGTTCGGCATCAGCCGCGAGTGGGAGCGGTGCGATCAGCGCGAGTGGGTCTGGCGGTGCGACGACTGCGGCAAGGAGCAGGTCTTCGCACCGATGGACAAGAGCCACAGTTGGCGCGAGCACCTGGACACCGACACGAAAACCTTCCGGTGCATGCACTGCCAGGCGCCGGTGAGCAGACAGGCCGTGCGCAGTGGGCAGTGGGTGGCCATGCATCCTGAGTATTCGGGTATCGCGTCGGGCTACCATATCACCGGCATCATGCCCGAGCTCGCAAGCGCGGAGCGCCTCTGCGACGAGCTTGAGAAGGCGGAGTTCCCCGAACTATTCGTGCAAGGCCATATTGGCTTGCCTGAAGTGAGCGGGGAGTCACAGATCACCCCGGACATGATCCGGTTCGGCGATTGGGCCAACACACTGCGGCACAAGGGCCCTTTGTACGCCGGCCTCGACCAAGGAAAGCACCTGGATTTCATCGCCGGCGACGGGCAGGGGAAGATTGTCGCCGTCCACCGCTTCAATGATTGGGCGGAGGTCAAGTCCGCCATGAAGACCCTGGAGATCCGGCTGCTGGTGGCCGACGGGCAGCCGGACCCTCGGCCCTTGCAGGAACTTGTATCACTCTTCCCGGGGCGCGTGCTCATTGCGGATTACAGTCTGAACGCGATCGAGCGCGTCCCCTACGAACGCATGACAACCGAACCACGGGTACGGATGCACCGCACGGGCGCACTGGACTGGGGCAGGGATCGGATCTTGATGGGCGAGGATGGCGGAGATGTGTTCCCGGCGATGCCCTCGCAGCAGGAGAGCCTGCTCAAGGCGCACCTGTGTTCCCCCCAGCGGACGATCGAGAAGGACACCCACGGCAACCCCCGGGCGGTGTGGATCGAGACCGGCCCGGACCATTTTCGGCACGCACACGGCTACTATACGGTGGCCTGCGCCCTTGCGCCGAGGGGTAGTGTGACCGCGATCGACCTCAACGGGCGTGCGCGTGACGGCGAGTTCCCCATGCCTCCCCCGGGTGTACAAGCTTTCAACGAAGTCGGCGAGCCCATCGACCCTGAGACGCTTAGGAAGATGCAGGGGCGCGTTATGAAATGGTGACAAGATGACAGCGGATGAGCCCGTGACCGTTACCCCGCCGAAGCGTGGGACCGGCGTAACGGCCATCGACCTGTTCCCGCGCGCCTCCAGATTGGACCACCGGTTCTACGAAGACGACCTCGCGAAGGCAATGGCCGACAAGTACGTTCAGGGCGAGGCGTACCGGACCCGCATGAATCCCGTACTCTCGCACCTGGTAGAGCTTCACGGTGTGAAGGACCGGGGCGCCCGCATGACGCGGGAGATGAAAATGCTCCGGTCCGCGAGCATGGTCTGGACGTGGAAGGCATACGAAAACACGCGCGTCCGGCAGTGTTCGCGTTGGTGGACAGTCCCCGCGTACCGTGGAGACGCCGGCTGGCGCATTGTCCTCTCAAACCGGCGGTCCTCCCCGACTCGTGCGCAGCGCAAGCGCATGGAAGAGATCGAGGAGGTCCTGCGCTATGGTGGCAAGCGCAGGGAGCGCCCGGGCGATCACCGTGTGGCGGCCTGGGACGCGACCTGGACACGCGCTGGCGATCCCCTGCCGGTGCTCATGGCGAAGTGGATCAGGAATATCCTGACCTTCGGGCATGGCGCGATCGAGCTTGAGCGAAGCCGCAAGGACCCCGTAGTATGGATGGCGGCCATGGACGCGAGCATGGTCCGTATGGTTCATCAGCTCGAAGAAGGCGTAGACCCGGCCGTCCAAGCGTCGCCTTACGTCCCATTCCTCCGCCCGAACCTCAAGCGCCCCGAGTACGTGGTCCTGGACGACCGCGACATGGTGAACCGTGAGTACGGGTACGGGGAGCTTGTGTACACGATCCAGAACCCCATTTCGGACTTGTACTCCGAAGGCTACGGGTACAGCGAACTTGAGCTTGTCATAGAGCTTCTCGTATCCGTGGTCATGGGTGTGCGGTACAACCGCGAGGCCTTCGTAGACAACAAGATCCCAACCGGCGCACTGCTGATGAAGTCGATCAGCGCAGAACAGCGTGAAGCCTTCGAGCAGATTGTCCGTGACAACGTAGGCGGCGGCCCGGGCAAGTGGTTCCGCCTGCCGGTGCTCTTGGGCGAAGAGCCCACGAGCGAACTGCAGTGGGTGGGGTTCAGCAATGGCGCTGAGCGCCAAGACATGATGTGGAAGGAGTACCTGAGCTTCGTTCTCGCCGCGCTCACGTCCGTTTGCGGCATCGCTCTCGAGGAACTGGGCTTCCAGAGCTTCGTGACACAGCAGGGCACACTGAGCAACCCGGACCCGTACTCACGCATCGAGAACTCGCAGGACAAGGGCCTGGTTCCCCTCCTCGAACTGTGCAAGGGCACGCTGAATGAGGTCGTTGCGATCATTGAGCCGTCCGGGGACTACGAGATCGACCTGATGGCAATGCGGCCGCGAGACGCCGCGCAGGAATCACAACTGCGCAGGGAGCGCCTGGACACGTACACGACCGTGGAGGAAGAACGCACCTGGGAGGACCTTCCCCCGCGACGCATACCGATCAACCTTCCCCTCTGGCGCAAGACGGAGCGTGTCGTGCGCGAAGGGTGGGAGGACAAGGTCCCCGCTGACGAACTCAAGGACGGGATGCACGAGGTCTACTACAAGGCCGGCGGCGAGTACAGCATCGTGGACATGCTGCCCACGAATCTGAGCCAGCAGCAGATCGTGACGCAGGAGATCGGCGAGGACCTCGCGCCCCAACCAGACCCGGTAGATCAGTGGCAGAGTGCCATGAATCAGGGCCCGCCGCCCGAGTGGTCGGAGCGGGTGGATATGAATGAGTGGAAGGCGGCGAAGGAACGGGATCAGCAGGCAGGACAGCAGGAGGAAGCGCCCGAGGACTTTGGGCCGCCAGACAAGCCACAAGCGCCGCCAGGTGGCGCAATGACACTCGGCAAGGCGCTGAGTAGCACGTTCAACAGAGCCCGCGGCTATCTAAGCCGCGGGTTTCGCATTTTCGAGGTCTTCCGCAGATGAGCAGCCCCATGCGTGTCTACGCCCCCGACGACTGGGACCGGTCGGACGTGGCATTGGGGCTCCTGGAGCTTGCCGACGTCCTTCTGGAGACGCGCCCACCGGAAGAGCAGCTTCAGAAGGCGCTGAAGAACCCCCTGCCGGCCTACGAACGGGCGAACGCCAGGCGGACGTTCCTGGACATTCAGGGCGCATACCGGGATAACGTACAAGAGATCATCGGCACTCTGGATGACTTCGCTGGCACTGTGCAGGATGCCATGAAGACGCGCCGGCTGGACCCCGATGACAAGGCCTTCACGGGCCTTCTTGACCGCATGCACCTTCGGGCAACCGCACAGTTTCAGCATAGCTTCCGCATGACCTACCCGGCCGCATTCGAGCTGGGGCTTCGGGCGGGGGGAGCGGCCCGAGGGATGGCGC
>JAGPGE010000508.1 GCA_018056145.1 Armatimonadota bacterium | reverse complement strand
GGCTCCGACCATGTCACAGCCCATGAGGTTCAGCGCGCGCTGCAGGATGGCCAGCAGTGCCTTTTCATCGTCCACCACGAGCACTCTAAGGAGGGGCATCAGTCTTCTCCGATTGCCGGCAGGCACAGGCTGACGCGGGTGCCGGCGTGGCGTTGGCTCTCAATGCCGAGGGTCCCCCCATGTGCTTCCGCAACACTGTGACAGATGCTGAGCCCAAGCCCAGTCCCCTTCCCGCAGGGCTTGGTTGTGAAGAACGGCTCCAGCGCTCTCTGGCGTGTGGCTTCGTCCATCCCGATTCCGTCATCCGTGACCGTGATTCTGATGTGGCCATCGGCCTTATCGGCACTTAGGGTCACGTGCTTAGCGTGCGCGTCGACTGCATTGTTCACAAGATTCACCAGTACCTGGAGAAGCTCGGACTGGTCGCCCCAGATCAGCGTCTCATCCCCGATGCCGCTGACAGAGAGTGCAGTGGAGGAGTGGTTCAGCTGGGGAGCGACGAGGTCCGCGGCCCGGGCAAGCAGCTCGTCCACTGCAACTGCGCGCATCTCCGTGCCGCTGTTGCGGGCGAGATCCAGGAGATTGCGCAGGAGAGCGGCGCCCCGGTCGATCTCGGCCTGCATTCCCTCGAGGTTCTCTCGGGCAAGAGGGTCGCGGACGCACTGCATCAGCAGTTCGGCACGCAGGTGGATGGGCGCGAGCACGTTCTTGACTTCGTGGGCGATGGCCGCCGAAAGCTTCCCGGCCATGGCGAGGCGCTCATTGTGCAGGAGCAGTTCCTGAGTCTCCTCGCGGCTGGCGACCATGTGGTTGAAGGCGCGGGCGAGACGGCCGAGGCTGTCATCTGTCTCGATCTGCAGCGGAGGAGCACCGCGCTTGCCCGCCGCGAGATCCTCAACGCGCTCACGCAGCTCCTCCAGCGGCTGGTTGACCCAGTTGCTGACGAGACTGGTCAGCAGGGCGCCCAGCAGCAAAGCACAGGCGAAGGCGCCGAAAGCGACGGTCACGAACCTGGGACCGCGGCCCGGCAGGGCAGACCTGTCCATGACGACGGTGAGTTGCGACGGCGCGTCCTCCCGCGCCCCGCTTGCGAAGACCATGGACATCGATACCGTCTCGCTGGTGCTGTCGCCATCAACGGACGTCGCCGAGAAGCCCGAAGTACTGCGCATTGGCGGGGTGTCGGAGCCTGCCCGGGTACGGATCGGGTCGGCCGGGTTGAGTGTGCACAGGGTCGCCTTGCAGACCCCCGCCCCCATTACCGACTCCATCTCGTTCGCGGTGATCTGGCGGCCCACCAAGATTGCGCCGATGGTGGTGTCCGAGCCGTCGCGTGACTTCACAGGTGCGGCGCCCACGACCACGAGGCTGTCACGGTGTCCGACCACTCCCCACGATGCCTCGCCGTCCAAAGCGGCCGCGGCGTGGGACGTTTCGGTGAGCATGGCATCCAGCGCCAGGTCCCGGCCAAGCACCGCGGGAGCCTGAGTCCCCCCCGTTCCCAGGATGGCCGCGGCGCTGATATCCTGGGCATCCGCCAGTTCCCGCAGGAACGCGGGGCCGACTACCTCGAGCTTGCCATGCGACGCCGTCTGCAACCACTCGTCACGCGCGGCGGTCGCCGTGTACACCACGCGCAGGCCCATGGCTCGAACATGCTGGGTAACCACGACCAGACGCTGGTTCAGCGCGGCCTCATCGAGCATCCGCATTCGCTGGCCATTGATGGCATGCACGAACACGGCGTAGCCGAAGAGCGGGATCGCGATAGCTACTGCGAAAGCGAGGATGAGCTTTCGGGGAAAGGAAAGCGCGATGCGTTTGCGGACCGCAGCTCTTGGCAGGGCTAAGGTCTCTGCTATGGTGGTCATTTGCGGCCCCCCTGGCCGCCCCCCACAGGACTGGTACGTTTGTGGAGATTAACCGATTATCAAGAAAGAGTCAAGAGAAGCTCAGGAAATTCTTGCGGTTTTCCGAAGGGCAGGCGAAGACGCAGAATGCCCCTGAAACAATGTTCAGGGGCATTCCTGGCCGTTCTGACCGCCCGGTGTGATGACTGGCGGCTCCATTAATCTAAACGTAAACTAAAGTTTTCCTCCAGCCAGAATAGCTATCCGAAGATCGATGCGCCTGAAGTTAGCCGCCGAAGCAAGTCGGCATGCGCGCTGAGTACCGCGTCACAGGCCGTCCGGTCGGGCTCGCGCGTGCAGTCAAGCCCGCAGGTCTCGCGCAGGACGAACTCGGGGCCGCGTGAGTAGACTTTCTCGGCGAATTCGATGTCCGGGCCGAAGGGCTGGCCCTGCTCGTCGAGCGCACGGAACCGCATGCCCGCCGCGGCGCAGAGGGCGGTCATCGGTCCCGGCACGCCGCACTGCTCGATCTCCAGCAGCAATGGGCCGATCACCCTGTCCTCGCGGCTCAGCTTGCGGGGCACGTCCCGGCCGACGCGGTAGATGGTGTCACCCAGGGCCTGGTTACAGAAGCGTGACAGCAGGTCCTCAATGTGGGCGTCCATGTGGGCCTCGTCGAACTCTTCGGGGTACTGCGCGATGAGCGCGCGGGCGCTCTCCCACATGCCCGCGCGGGTCGCGGGGCCGACGGTCGGGTGCTCAACCGCCTGCCATGTGTACACTAGTTCCGGGGCCTCAAGATGGGCGAAATAGGCGCACAGGGCATGCCCGAAATTGTGCACGAAGCTCTTGCGGTCCACATAGGCGGTCATGTTCTGCCGCGCATCCAGACCCGGCACGTCGGGCACGGGATTAAGGAAAGCCGCGCGGTCGCAGATGAGTGTGTTGTACGCTTCCGCGTACACAAGGAGCGGGTCCTGGCGCCGGACCTCGTCGGGCATGATCGGCACCATCTTGCCGATGCTGGTCTCCACGAGCCCCACCCGTTCGGCAAGCGGAAAGCCAACCGGCAGCTTCTCGGCAAGGCCCTCTGCCATGAACGCCGCGGCATCCCGCAGGTTCTCACAGAGGATCACATCCAGCGGCGGAAGGCCCCGCTCGGCCCGGGCGAAGATGGCTGCTGCGAGAGCCGGCTGGATCGCGACCAGAGCCTTCGGGCCCACCGCCGTGGCGCACAGGCGGCAGTCCGTAAGCTCAGTCACCACCGCGTCCTTGTCCGCACCGTGGACAGCCCGGACATTCTCCACGAGGAGCGTCTCTGGGTTGCGATCTCGGACCTCCACCGTGTAGCTGCGCCGCTCGTTCAGGGCGTTGACCACCTCATCCACCACGTCCACGAAGACGACCTCATACCCGGCGCGGGCGAACAACTGGCCGATGAAGGACCGCCCGATATTCCCCGCGCCAAACTGCACCATCTTGCGTTCGTTGATCAACGGACTCTCGACTCCCCGGCCGCCTGTGAGTCGCGGCCCATGCTCAAGGCTCGAAACGAACCAGACCGACGCCGAAGGGCTCCACGATGAGATCCTGCTTCCGTTCTCCGAGGGTAACGCTGGCCTCAAGGGCTTTGTCCTGGAAGCTCAGGAGCATGACCAATACCGTGCCGTCCTTCTCGAAGGCAAACCAGTTCTCGGCGGACAGCCCTTCCACCTGCACCTTCTCGTCACACCGCTGTGTCTCGAGGAAGAAGTCCTCATTTGCAGCAATAATCTGGGCGGCCTCCGAGGTGGCGTAGAAGGAACCGCCTTCCATGGGCGGCAGCCACCAGATGAGACAGCCGTTGCAGCCGCTATTTGCATACTGGCGCAGGATGCGGTTGCGCCACATCTCCATCCTCGGCGTGGGCTGGGCGGCGTCGCGGTCGGACAGGTACCACATCTCGCCGCCCATGAAAGGCACGTCGCCCAGCGCCGCCATGGTATCGCGGATCTCAGTGCGCCCGCCGCCGTACCCCGCAATTGCCAGGTCGAGGTGCGGGGCCATCAGCGCCCAGTCCACCCCGTAGTGCTCCTTGGTGCGCTTGCCCTGGTAGCCGGAGTACAGGGAGAACTCAACCGGGCGGTCGGCCTTGCTGAGAATGCGTTTGATGTGCCCGGCCATCTCCGCGTTCTGCGCGCAGCGGAAGTCAGTCCACTGCGTCGGGTAGCTCGACAGCAGCGCGTCTGCATTCAGCGCCACATCCGCGGGTATTTGCGCGAACTTGCGGAAGGCTTCCAGGCAGCGCTCGCACGTGCAGAAGGTGGGCGGGTCGATGACCGGCTGTTCCACATCCCAATTGGCGCCAGCATACTGCTGGGAGTTGACCGTCCCCAGCAGCCACTTCTGGAGGGCGTCGATCACTGGCTGTCCCTCGGCGAGAACCCAGGTCGGGCAGAAAGTGTGGGCGATGCGCTTGCCTTTGAAGTCTACTGCCGCTAGGTCGGGGCGCTCTTCGATGAGGTCCCGCGTACCCGACAGAACGCTCCAAGGCTCCCAGCCGATGCTCAGGATCACCCTGTTGCCCTCGGCGAGGAGAAGCGGCGCGATGTCGTTATTCACGGTCCCGTAAGTCCAGGTGATCCCGGAAGCGATGCAGTTGGCCGCGAATGCTTCCGCGGCCTCGGGGGTGGAGAAACGCGTGCTGTAGTAGCACGGAGTGATCCGCGCCCGGGCAGGGCGGGCGTTCTTGAGCGCAGGAAGCACCCTCACCCGCGCAGTGCGGGGCAGGCCCACCACTGTGCCCTGTATGAACT
>JAGPGE010000507.1 GCA_018056145.1 Armatimonadota bacterium | reverse complement strand
CTTCCGCCCCGACGACTCCATGCCCGACTTCCTGGACGCCTACGCGCACGAGGGCGGCTCACACCACCTCGCCATGTCACCCGGGAAGCACCTGGCGCATGTCGCGAAGCTGGCCGAGCTCCTGGGCATCAACTACGTGGAGTTGTAACGCCCCACGCGACTCACCTGATGGGGAGCTTCCTTGCTCGGAGGCTCCCCGCTTCCGTTTCCCTCCGCTCTCGACTGCCCCTATATGTCCTTTGTTCACAAAAAGTTACGGTTGTATTAAGAAACTGTTATCCGCATAATAATCAGCAAGGCGCAGGTCATCTCCGCTGACCGATTAGCACCTATGCTGACTGTGTGCCCGGCTCAAACGGCCGGGCATACGTGTTCTCGATTACCAAAGGCCCCGGGGGTATGCTCCATGGCGAAAGCAAAGCCCGAGACCCTCAAGGTAGAGACCACCGTCGCTGAAGCCATGCGCATCATCTTCCCACCGCGGGTGAAGGACATCCTCCAGCACGAAAAGGCCGTGCGCAAGTCCGACATCGAGGGCGTACACGACATGCGCGTGGCCACCAAACGCCTTCGCGAGGCCGTCCGGGTGTTCCGCCCCGCATTCGGTCGCGCCCGCATGAACAGCCACCTGTCCCACATGGAGGCCCTCAATGACGCCCTGGGCAGGGTGCGCGAGCTTGATGTGATGGGTCTGCAACTCAAAGCGCTGGGGGAGCGCCAGGAGGGCCTCCTCGATGGCCTGCAGCCCCTCATCGACCACGTGGCGCTGCGCCGCGACGAAGCCAATGAAAGCCTCATCCCAGTGCTCGACGAAGCCCTGCCTTATTTGGAGGAAGACCTCGTCGAACTCGCTCAAGACAGAAGCAAGAAGCGCGGCCACGTGTGGAAGCTGCCCTTCGTGGACATGTGCCGCGAGATAATCCTGCGGCGCATCGACGAGGCCTTCGCCCTTGAGCCTGAAGCCCGGGCCATCGAGAACCAGGCCGAACTGCACCGCATGAGGATCGCACTCAAGAAGGCACGATATGCGCTTGAACTGTGCCTGCCGCTGTTGGGGAGCGCGGCGCAGAAGGGGTACAAACCCATCGCGAAGCTACAGGAGATCATGGGCGAGGTGCATGACCGCGACGTCATGCGCAATCATCTCCAGGAGGCGCGAGGCAATCCATTGTCCGACGAGGCCGCGCAGGCCGGCATCGACCTTTGCGCGCAGGACCGCGCCGAACTTCACGGGAAGATGATCGACCTGTTGGACAAGATCCACGACAAAAACCGAATCGGGAAGTTGACGAAGGCTTTGAAGGCCTGCTGCTGAGCGGTCCATTCCCCATGACCGCTGACGTCTCCCGTTTGTAGGGCGCGGGCTCGTACCGCGCCGGCCTTCGCCTCTGCCGTCCGCCTTCGCCTTCCGCAGGGGCCCCATCCGGCCCGGCCTTCCGCCGTCTGCGTTTCAGCCCCACAGGGGCGACAGCCCTCTGCTACCAGCGTGAGCTGGTGGTCTTTGCCGTCCGCCTCTGCCTCTCCCCCTCATCCGGAGTAGCCTCACCGCGACGGAGAGGGGGAAGCGCGTCGGTCACGACGCGCCGGGGGTGAGGCCGCCGTTTCACTCCCCAAACTCGGCGCAGATCGGCGTGTGATCCGACGGCTTATCCAAAGCCCGCGGCGCAAGGTCAATCCAAGCCCTCACTGACCGCTCGGCCAGCACCGAGCTGGCCATCACATGATCCACCCGCCAGCCCATCTTCCGCTTGAACCCATTCGGGATGCGGTAATCGAAGAAGCTGAACTGCCCGCCCTCCTCCACATGCCGCCGGAACACATCCTCCATTCCCCATTGCATCACGAAGTTCAGCGCTTCCTGCTCATCCGGGTGGAAGCAGACCTCACCCCGCAGCGCCTCGGGGTCATACACATCCCGGTCATCCCTGGCCACGTTCAAGTCACCCACCCACACCACCGGCTCGTCGGGCTTCCAGCGCCTATCCAGTTCGCGCCGCAGCGTGCGCAGCCAGTCGAGCTTGTAAGCGAACTTTTCCGATCCCACCGCCTGCCCCTGGGGGACGTACGTATTGATGACCCCAATGTTTCCCACCCGCGCCGTAATGAGCCGCGCATCATCCGGATGACTGCCGTCGCTGAACCCTAACCGCACATCCTCAAGCCCCTGCCGGGACAGGATCGCTACCCCGTTGTAAGATTTCTGCCCGTGATAGGCCACCTGGTACCCGGCCTCATTCAGCGCCGCCACCGGGAAGTCCGCGTCCTGCACCTTCGTCTCCTGCAAGCAGACCACGTCGGGCTTCGCCGTCGCGAGCCAGTTCAAAAGGATCTCCAGCCGAGCCCGGATTCCATTGACGTTGAAGCTGGCTACAATCACGATAGTCCTCCACTGATCGCCTGTCGTTTCCGGGCCATGCGGGGCCCCACACGGCCGTCCGCATCAGACGCGGCTCAATCCAGCGACGCTCCCCGCAGGCGCAGGGAGTTGGTCACCACGGATACCGACGACGCAGCCATCGCGCCTGCCGCAATCGCCGGACTCAGATACCCCAGGGCGGCCAGGGGCACCGCGGCAACATTGTAGCCGAATGCGAAGCCTAGGTTCTGCTTCACATGCCGCAAGGTGATCTTCCCCAGCCGCAGCGCCCGCACTACCCCGCTCAGGTCCGACCCGGTCAGCGTCACCTGCCCCGCCTGCATCGCCACATCCGCCCCGGTCCCGATCGCAATCCCCACCGTGGCCCGCGCCAGCGCCGGCGCGTCATTGATCCCGTCACCCACCATCACCACTACGCCGCCCGTGCGCTCCAGCTCCTGCGCAACCGTCTCTTCCTTGCGGTCCGGGGTGACGCCTGCGTGAACCCGCTCGATCCCCACGCGCCGTGCCACCGCCTGCGCCGTCTGCTCATTGTCGCCCGTGACCATCGCCACCTCGATGCCCATCCCCTTGATCTGCGCGACCACCTGTTCAGCTTCCGGCCGCAGGCTGTCGGCCAGGCCGATGAGCCCGATCACCCGGCCGCCTTCGGCAACCGCGGAGACCGTCTGTCCCTGCCCGGCCATCTCCTGTCGAAGCGCCGCGAAAGGCTCCAGATCGAGCCCCTCCTCCTCCAGCAGCGCCGGAGCGCCAACAAGCACCGGACGCCCGTCCACAACGCACCTCACCCCGCGTCCGGGTATGGCCGCGAAATCCTCCACCGGCGCAGGGTCCCCTTCCCAGGCTTCCACAATCGCCCTCCCCAGCGGGTGCTCCGAAGACTGCTCCGCGAGAGCCGCAACTCGCAGCACCTCCTCTGCATCCATACCCTCCGCCGGTGCGATGCGCACCACTTCCGGCTTGCCCCGGGTGAGCGTCCCTGTCTTGTCGAATAGCACCGTCTTGGCAGACGCAAGGGCTTCGATCGCCGCGGCGTCACGGATGAGCACCCCATGCCGCGCGCCCAGGCCCGTCCCCACCATCACTGCGGTGGGCGTCGCCAGCCCCAGCGCGCATGGGCAAGCGATGAGCAGCACCGACGTGGCGTTGATCAGCGCCCGAGACCACGGCGCATTGCTCTGCCCCAGCACTCCCCACAGCAGGAACGTCACCAGTGCAAGCCCCACGATGGAGGGTACGAAGATTGACGACACCTTGTCCGCCAGCCGCTGAATCGGCGGCTTCGACCCTTGCGCATCCTTGACCAGCCCCACGATCTGCTGCAGTGCCGTGTCCCGCCCCACGCGAGTTGCGCGCACCACCAGCGTCCCCTCGCGGTTCACGCTGGCCCCGATCACCTCGTCACCCTCGCCCTTGGCAACCGGCACGCTCTCCCCCGTGATGATCGCTTCATCCACCGCCGATGAGCCGCTGACAACCACCCCATCGGTGGCGATCTGTTCGCCCGGCCGCACCCGGAACTCGTCGCCTTCTACCAGTTCAGACACCGGCACCTTCGTCTCCTCGCCATCGCGGATCACCGTCGCGGTCTTCGGGGCCAGGTCTAGCAGCGCCACCAGCGCCTCCGATGTCTTCCCACGCGACCGGATCTCCAGGAACCGCCCCAGGGTGATGAAGGTGAGGATCATCGCCGCGGTGTCGAAGTAGAGGTGCTCCCCGGCCCCGTGGAGGACCATGAACAGGCTGTACAGGTAGGCGCTCGAAGATCCCAGCGCAATCAACACGTCCATGTTCGTCGTGGAGCGCCGCAGCGCCGCCACCGAATTCACGTAGAACTGCCAGCCGAGCGCGCCCTGCACCACGGTGGCCAGCGCCAGCACTATCCAGTTGCGTCCCGCGAAGTCGGCGAACATGCTCAGGCCCATGATCGCCAGCGACATCACCGCGCCGAAGATGAACAGCATCAACTGGATGGCTTGCTCGCGCGTCCGTTTCAGCGCCTCGGCCTGCCGGTCCAGACTGTCCTCGAGGGCAGCGCCATAACCCGCATCCACAACAACCTGGACCAGGTCATCAGTACTCGTCTCGTCCGGGTAGAAGCTCACCGATGCAGATTCGTCGGCGAAGTTCACCGCCGCCTTCTCAACGCCCACCGCATTGCGCAGCGCATTCTCCACATTCCGCGCACATGCCGCGCAGTGCATCCCCGATATGTGCAGCTTCGCAGTCTCCATTCGGTTCACCCCTTCCGCCGATCCAGACCTTAGCAT
>JAGPGE010000506.1 GCA_018056145.1 Armatimonadota bacterium | reverse complement strand
TTCCTTCGGGTCCTGGCGCGAGACTTGGAGCAGTCCGACCCGCTTCTCTTCGGCCGCGGCGACCTCAGTGACTTCCCGCGCCGCAGCCAGTGCGGCGTCGTTGCGCGGGTCCTCCGCATCGGTCAGGACGAGCAACGCGCCCTGGGCACCGCCGCTGAGCACCCTTGCCAGGGCCGCGCTTTTCGGAGAGTCCAACAGATCGCGAACATCCCGTTTCGTCAGGCGGCCGGAGAAGAGTGTGCGTCCCTTCGGTGACACCAGAAGATAACTAGGACGAGCCGCGTCCGGGTTCGCAGCAAGCACCCGTCTCAGTTCGGGTGCGAGACGTGTCACGTCAGTCCTCGCATCCACCGCGGCGAAGCGCAAGTTCGCGTGGCCCTCTTCACCCGCCGAAACCTTGCGCAGAAGCGCGTTCACCTGCGCATCAGCCGTGGCTTCGGTCCCGTCATGCAGGTAGTAGACCGTGTAGTCATCGCGGGCCCAATGAAGCAGGGCGTACTCGTAGACAGGGACGTCACAAGCGAAGGCGGGAACGAATAGGCACGCGAGAAAAAGCAGGCACAGGGCGGCTGTCGCCATGCGGGAATCGGGGCCCCGAACCCTCTCGCGACAGCTCTCGCAAGTACTGGGGGTATGCATGCCGCCATTATACACTCAAAAGACAGCCCTGTGCCCAAAACGCGGACCGCTCACCGCGGCGCGATCTCCAGACAGTCCAGACCAAAGTGCTGCCCGGAGGACGCCTGGTTGCGCCCGATCACCCGGATCGCCAGATCGTGCATGCCCGCGGCCAGCGTGACAGCGCCGAGAATGACCCGGCCAGTGGGCAGGACTTCTGGGTCATACAGGTCTATCGGATCACCGACCCGCTCGCCGTCGACAGACAACTGGATCGTCCCGAAGTCCGGAGCACGTGTGGCCCAGAGAGACAACTCGAACCGTCCTGGCTCGGCAGCCGGCAACGCGAGGGTGATGGATGCGCCGGAATCGGCACTCACGAACAGCTGCTGGCCGCCGCTCCACAGGTCGCCTCCGAATGACCCCATCTTCTGCACCGAAGGCGAGCACCCGACGCTGTCCGTGACCTCGAGGTCCTCGAACTGGACCGCTCCGGGACCGGGCTGGTTGGCATTGATCGGCCGTCCGCCGCCCACGCGCATGCTCAAGGCGTCGTTCCCATAGGCTTCCACGTACGCATAGGGCAGGTAGGCGCAGCCGCTCTCCCGCCAGCCTGAACCAGCGGAGTTGCGGAAGGTGAAGACCCCGCCGCCAGGCTCCGAATCGTCGTCGCGGTAGCCCACCAGCACGATGCTATGGCCGTCGAAGACGTCCTCGGGCGCGGGAACGGCCAGCACATTCGCTGAGTCGTAGCTCTCCCTCTTCGGCCAGCGCATGCCGATGGCCACCGGGTGGCCCGAGGCGATCTCGCCCTTGATCCGCGCCAGCATCTTGGGCGTCATGCCCGTTTCCACGTCCCAGCTCTTGATCCACAGCCCCGCGATGTCCTTTCGCGCGGCCGCATCCCGGGTGGCGTGCTCCGACGGCTGGATCCCGGGATCATACTCCGGCGCGTAGGGCATGAGCGCCTCGGAGCACAGCCCGTGCATGCGCAGACCGCGCAGCCCGTCAGAGAAGAATGAGCCGTCCGTGGTGCGGCCGTTTGACCTGTGTGAGGCCCAGTTCAGGTACTCTTCGGACAACCGCTCCCCGTGTGCCCCGGTGCTCAGCGCGAACTCGAACTCCAGCACGCCGCACATCGCGAACAGCGAACAGCACCCGCGCTTGCCCTGGGACTTCGGCGGCAGACCGAACCGCTCGAACGCGGGCCGCAGGTCGACCTGGGAAGGCAGGGGGTCGGCGGAGGCCACGGCGGAGACCGTGGCCAGTGCCCCGGCGAGCAGGGCGACTCCGGGCAGCCCGTGGGTCATACCAGGTGCACCTCCGTCTGCCGATCTCCCACCAGACGGCAGCCCTCTTCCGTGAACACGACGTCCTCCTCCATGGAGAGCGTGACATCTTCCCCATTCCATTCCGGAAGCGGCCCGGTTACGGAAAGCTCCATGGTGAACGCCATGTTGTGATCAAGCTGAACGTCGCCGCGTCCCGGGCAGCGCTCCTGCTCCCATGGCAGACCGATGAGCGGGCCGGGTTCGTGCAGGAAGTGCCCGAGCGAATGAGAATACACGCGGGCGCCGGGAATGTTCTCGTCCTTCGCCCGGTTGAGAATGCGCCCGAGCAACTGGTTTCCCGTCAGGCCTCTCTCGAACTGGCTCATGAAGACGTCCTGCAGACGGTTCACCTGGCGTACGAGTTGGCGCAGGCCATCCAGCACTTCGGTCTCCCCCGGACGGCGCACATATGCCAGTTGCTGGTGGTCGCTGTTCAGCCCCAGATAGCGGATGCCCACATCGGAGTGGATGATGTCATCCGCGCGGACGGTTCTGTCGTAAGGACCATGCTTCTCACGGTCCGCCCGGCTGCGGATTGCGTTGAAGAAGGGCTTGAAGGATACCTGGAGACCCAGATCAGCGGCACATTGCCAGTAGTGCCACTCAGGTCGTCGGTGGTTGTCACCCCGGGGATGATGGTCCGGGGGCTGAGGCAGTCGCCCAGAAGCCCGTGGGCAACCGCAACCACGTGTTCGTACAACTCGATCTCCCGGGGGGTGAGTGTGGCGGCCCAGTGTGTGACCAGCGTCTCGGCGGACTCCAGCCGCGCGGCATACTCGGGCGGCAGGGCCTGCACAAGCTGCGCATACAGATTGTGCGTTAGCCCTCCAGCAGCCCATTGCACCCGGCCCGTGTTGATGCCGATGCGCGCAGGATCGCGTTCGCCGATGATTTGCGCCAGAAGTGGCCACTGCTCATCATGATCGCGCCCTTGCCAGGGGCGGTCGTACAGGCTGCCGGTATTGGTCATGGACAGGTTGATGCGGTCCACGCGTTCACCGGTATCGTGGAAAATGAGCATCTGCAGGATCGGGCACCAGGAATCGGGAGGCACCAGGAGAGGGAATATCGGGTCGAGATCGTCCTCCTGGCAGATCACCAGCCACATGTCCAGACCGGCCCTGCGCATGGCTTCCGGCAGAACCTTCTCGAGGCGCTCAAGCAGGATCTCGCGGCCAATGTCGGCGCGCTGCCGAAGCGGCATTACGCCGTAGCGTCTGGTATCTGCCACGATCTCTGCCTCCCGTTCTCTCTCCGACTCACCGACAGAGGCGAAATCCCGATGCTCCCCGGTCAGCCCGCCAGATCATCCAGGCGCTCCATCACTTTGCGCATCCCCACCGCAACCTGGGCCAGCGAATCGCGCTCCACATCGGTGAAGGCGTGCATCGAGATCAGACGCTGGTTGATGTCCTCAGCCACCGGGAGCGATGGCTGCGATGGTCCGTCTGACCGGGTCGGAGCATAGAAGCACCCACCCAGTTCGCGGCGGTCGACGCTGGTGAACAGGGGGGCGGCGTGGAGCAGCCCGTAGGTGAAGTTGCGGTCGGAATAGCGGTCAGCAGTGACCGGGACACCCTCGGCACACATCGCCTCGACGATCCGGTCACGGCCGATGGCGCCCACCGCTTCGGGGGAAAGCAGATACTTGAACTCCAGGTAGCCGCCGCGCGTCGCGCCTGGCAACGGGTCAATGGAATGCAGTCCGGGGCACCCGCGAAGCCGTTCATTCAGGAACGCGTAGTTAGCGGTGCGTTTCTCATTGAGTTCGGGCAGTCGACGCAGGCCCACCAGGGCCATGGCGATCGCCCACGGGTGAGCGCGGTACTTGGCGCCCAGACTCATATCGCCGATCTCATCCACAATGTCCACTCCCCCGACGCGCGGACGCCCAAAGTGCCCCAGTAGAACCATCCGGTCCAGGAGTGCCGGGTCATCGGTGACGGCGACCCCTGCTTCTCCCCCACTCACCGACTTGCTTCCCTGCAGGCTGAAGCAGCCGATACGTCCCAGGCTGCCCACGGGTCGGCCCTTCCAGGACGCACCGTGCGCATGGCTGGCATCCTCAATCAGCGCGAGATTGTGCCTCTCGGCGATGTCCACCAGCCTGTCCATGTCGCAGACATTGCCCCAGACATGCACCACGCAGAGGGCCTTCGTGCGCTCGGTGATGCGGCGCTCCGCGTCATCCGGATCGATGGTGAGCGATTCGGGGAGGATGTCACAGAAGACCGGGGTCGCCCCGCAGTGGATGACCGGCGTCACCGTGGCATGCCAGGTGTAGCTGGGTACGAGGACCTCGTCGCCGGGGCCGACACCCACCGCGAAGTAAGCGCTGTGCAGCGTGGCGGTTCCGCTGTTCATGGACAGCGCAAAGCGGCTCCGGGTCATCTCGGCGAACTCCGCCTCGAACTCACCAATGACGCCGGTGGGTCCGCCGATGCTGACGACGCCCTCATCCAGGAGGGACATGACCGCGGCTTTCACATCGTCGTTCACCTGAACCCAACGCTCACGCGGGGGATTGGTGACCGCAGGCTGTCCGCCAAGCAGTGCCAGTTCGCTCATGTCGGGGCTCCTGGGGATCGATTGCGACGCCACGCCGCCCGAGGGTTCGCCGGCGGATCACGAATTACCTGTCTGTATGCGGCAATGCGAGAGGTAACTGCTGCCCGGCGGCGAACTCATGCGCCTGTTGGTTGCTCCCCCAACTCCG
>JAGPGE010000505.1 GCA_018056145.1 Armatimonadota bacterium | reverse complement strand
GGGCATCTCGGCGCGTGCCCGGAATGCGGCGGGCCCCTGTATCACGAGTCGGGCTGCATCCTGTGCCACGACTGCGGGTACTCGCAGTGTGATTGACGCGGCATGACGATAACGCCGAAGCAACGGGCCGTCTCCCAGTGGAGGCGGCCCGTTTCGTGTCCAGACCCATTCTTGAACCTGCTACTCCGCCAACTCCGCGGGGGGCTGGAAGGCGCTGTCGTGGGCCATCTGCGCGGCCCGGTAGAGGCTCTCCGGCGTGCCCGCATCGGACCAGTCGCAGTCGATCACGTCATACCGCAATTGCCCCCGCCGCAGGTACTCGTTCTGCACGTCGGTGATCTCGTACTGGTTGCGTTCCGACAACTTGAGAGTGGGGAGAATCTCCCACACCTGCGGGTCCATCATATAGACGCCGATGATGGCGTACGGGGAGGGAGGGGTCTCGGGCTTCTCGATCACCCGCACGATATTGCCCCGCGCGTCGAGTTCCGGCACCCCGAAGCGCTGGGGATCGGGAACCTGCTTGAGCAGAATGCGCATCCCCTCGCCCTGCTCCTCGAAACGCTCCACATGCGGGCGAATGCTGCCGTTGAGGATGTTGTCGCCCAGCATCAGGATGCACGAGTCGCCGCCTACGAAGTGCTCCGCGCAGCGCAGGGCATCGGCGATCCCGCGCGGTTGGGCCTGGTAGGCGAAGTACAGTTGCCGCAGGCCGAAGTCGCTGCCGTCGTGCAGCAGCTCCAGGAAGTCGCCGGGGCTGTTGCCGCCGGTCACGATGAGAATATCTCGCACGCCCGCATCCACCAGTGAATGCAGGGGATAGTAGACCATCGGGAATCGCCAGACGGGCAGGAGGTGCTTGTTGGTGACTCGGGTCATGGGCCGCAGACGGCTGCCCAGTCCGCCAACGATGATGATTCCCTTCATGGGGTGCGACCTCCTTCGCGAGACGGCGGACCGACGAACCGGGCGCCTGTACCCGGTTCGGCCAGTGGGTACAGGCGCCAAGTTCGCAGCGGCGCGACCTCGGATGCCAGTCCCCCACCGGCCTGCCAGGACCCTATTCGCGCGCCTGGTTCACCATATCCAGGAAATACTGTTGCACCCGGCGGTCCGAAGTCAACTCCGGATGAAATGCGGATGCCAGCAGCGTCCCCTGACGCGCCATCACGATGCGATCGCGGAATACCGACAGAGCCCGGGCATCCCCGAACACGCGGGTGATATACGGGGCACGAATGAACACCGCGCGCACCGGACCGCCGTCGATCTCCGCGCATTCCAGATCCGTCTCGAAACTGTCCACCTGCCGCCCGAAGGCGTTGCGAGCGACCTCGATGTCCATCAGGCCCAGCCGCCACTGGTCGCTCTCGACGATCTCCTTGGCCAGGAGGATCGCCCCGGCGCAGGTGCCCCAGATCGGCTTGCCCCGGGCGTGGAGTTCGCGGATGGCGTCGCCCACGCCGAAGCGGTCGCAGAGCTTGCCGATGGTGGTGCTCTCGCCGCCCGGAATGATCAAGCCGTCGCAGGACAGCACATCATGCACCGTCTTCACCGCGACTGAGTCACAGTCCAGTTCGGACATGGCGACCACGTGCTCGCGGAAATCCCCTTGCAAAGACAATACGCCGACTCTCACCGACATGAAACCTGCACCTCGAAAAGTCTCGTTCAGTCTTCAGGCCCGCCGACAACCGCGCCCTGGCTGATGAGCTCCTTGCGAATGTCCTCAATCGGCACCTGCGCCGGGTCCATGTTCCGGTGGGCAGCCAGGGCCGCCACGACTCCCGCGCCCTGCCCGGAAGTCCAGCAGACATGGATCTCGCGCATCGGCTCCTGCGCCTCATGGTCGCAGGACAGGCTGCGGCCCGCCGAGAGCAGATTGGGCACGTTGCGGCTCACCAGCGACTGCCGCGGGATGTCGAAGGCGATGCCCTCCTTGCGGAAATCATTGCCCCGCGCCACTGAGTCAGGGTGCCGGAAGTCGAACTGGGCGGCGTCCGTGCCGGTGATCACGTAGCTGCCCATGAGCCGCCGGCTGTAGCGCACCCCGGTCTGCGGCGCAATGTCGATGAGCCAGCAATTCTCGAAGCCGGGCATCTCCTCGCGCAGCATCTTCACGGCGGTCCGGGTGGCGTCGCGGCCTTTGATCTCGACCCGAGTCAGTTCCCACGGGTCCAGCGCGTCGCCGCTGGTGACCACCTGGTTATTGCCCCAGACTACCCCGGCCTGCGTCTTCTCGCTGGCCATGGGGCTCATCCCCATGAAGCCCTCCCAGCCGCCGGTGACACGGATGCGCTCGTGCAGTTCGGAGATCCGCTGGGCGTCCTCGCGCCGGGCCTGCTGCCATTTCGCGACGTCCACTCCGCCGAGACGGAAGCAGACGCCAATGCCGAAGTCCGACTTCTCGAACTCCGCGCCGGCTGCGTGGCCCACGTCAAGATCGCCCGTGGTATCCACGACCATTTTCGCCCGGAAAGCCTGCTTGCCCGCCTTGGAGACAGCAACGACCGCGTCGATCTTCCCGTCCTGCATCACCACGTCGGAGCACCAGCTATGCAGGAGGATCTTCGCGCCCGCCTCGCGCAACAGGTCGATTGAGACGGACTTCATGCCCTCAGGGTCGAAGTACCAGGAGCTCTGCTCGGCGCTGCGCATGATCGCCTCGCCTTCGTGGAGCAGCCGGTCGCGGAACTCGATGCCGATGCCGCCAATGACCTGGCGGCCGGAATCCCGGAACCGCGGGATCACGAGAACCAGCCCGCCGGTAGCGAGACCGCCCAGGCAATTGTAGCGCTCCACCACGAGGGTCCGCGCGCCCAGTTTCGCGGCGGCGTACGCGGCGGCAGTCCCCGCCGGTCCGCCGCCGCAGACGAGGACATCCACCTCTTCGACCACGGGCACATCAACGGCGGGAAGGGTTACATGGTGAGCCATGACGCGGCTCCTTCCACAGTTGGATCTGTGTGACACACAGAAAGCTCCGCGGACAGCACGGCCCGCGGAGCTTGACTGGCAGTCCATCGGGGCCTGCGATCACAGGCCGCGGCGGAGGTCTACGCCTCGCCGGCTTTCTTCAAGAGCGCGTCCCACTTGCGGTCGGTGTACTCCTGGATGCCCTTGATGATCTCCGCGCCGTCCTCGCCCTTGAAGAGGTGCTTGAAGCGCCCCTGCCGCTTGAGGTACTCCTCAACCGGCTTCTTCTCCTTGGGCTTGTAGGTGATCTTGTACTCGCCGTTCTCCACCTCATACAGCGGCCAGATGCAGGTGTCGGCCGCGAGCATGGAGATGTCAACGGTCTCGGCCGGGTCGCACAGCCAGCCCAGCGGGCAGGGCGTGAGCACGTTGATGAAGCTGGGTCCCTCGGTGGCGAAGGCCTTCTCCGCCTTGCCCACAAGATCGCGCCAGCGGCCGGGAATGCTCTGAGCCACGTAGGGCATTTCGTGGGCGACCATGCACTCGGTCAGGTCCTTCTGCACCATGGTCTTGCCGGGGATGACGCGGCCGGCGGGACTGGTCGTGGTGTGCGCGCCAAGCGGCGAAGCGCTGGACCGCTGCACGCCGGTGTTCATGTATGCCTGGTTGTTCAGACAAACATACAGGAAGTTGTGGCGGCGCTCGACGGCCCCGGACAGCGACTGGAAGCCGATGTCATAGGTGCCGCCGTCTCCGGCGAAGGCCACGAACTTGTAGTTTGCGTCCGGGTCAATCTTGCCCTGGTTCTTCAGCGAAACATACATCGCTTCGAGACCGGAAGCCGCGGCCGCCGCATTCTCGAAAGCAATGTGAAGCCACGGCACATTCCACGCGGTATACGGGAAGATGGTGGTGGATACTTCAAGGCAGCCCGTGGCGTTGGCGACGATGACCGGGTCTTCGGTGGCCATGAGGATCTGGCGGACGACGATGGGCTCGCCACAACCAGGACACAGCCGGTGGCCGCCGGTCAGGCGCACGGGGCTTTCCGACAACTGCTTGAGGTTCTTAGGCATCTGTTTCTCGCCCTCCTTACCCGCGGACGCCCACGTAAGACACGGGGTCTGCCGGCTGGCCGGTGGTTTTGACGTCATTGAGTTTGCTGTACACATCGGCGATCTGGTCGGGGCGAATCTCGCGCCCGCCAAGGCCGTAGATGATGTTGACACACGGAACGTTGGCGCCGCGGGTGTACATCGCAGCGGTCACTTCCGAGTACAGCGGTCCGTAGCTCGCGCCGTACGAGGCGGCACGGTCAAAGACCGCGACAGCCTTGCAATTGCGCAGCGCCGCGACGATCTCCGCATCCGGGAAGGGCCGGAAGACCCGGAGCTTCAAGAGCCCGGCCTTGACGCCCTTGGAGCGCAGGTCCGCCACGACGTCCTTGCACATGCCGGCGGTGGAGCCAAGGGCCACGACTGCGACCTCGGCGTCCTCAAGATCAACGCACTCCATCAGCCCGTACTCGCGACCGAAGGCCTTGCCGAACCGCTTGCCCTCTTCGATGATCGCTTCCTTGGCATCCGGGTACGCGCTGAGCTGATTGCGCTTGTGCTCGAAGTAGTAGTCCCACAGGTCCAGGGGGCCCACGGTGTAGGGGTTCTGGATGTCCAGCAGGGGCCTGACTGGCTTGTACGGGCCGACCCACTCCTGCACCGCCGCGTCCTCCTCAACCTCCACCATCTCGTAGGCG
>JAGPGE010000504.1 GCA_018056145.1 Armatimonadota bacterium | reverse complement strand
CGCCACGTTGGGGCGCATTCCCCGCGCCTGCAGCGCCGAGTAGTACTCGCCCAGCGCGATCACGGCCAGCACGGCGATGAAGGTGAAGAAAGGCCATCCGCCCAGGTACACCAAGCCACAGAAGGCTGCCAGGCCGATCGCGCCCACGATCGTGCGAGCCAGCACGCGGATAGCGTAGGGGGTTGTTGGTTTCTCGGGGCCCATGGACCGCCTATTCCTCCCTTAGTCTGTAGACGCCTTCCCGGTGCCCTCGCCGCCTTGCGTTCCGGCGGCCAAGCGGCGGCCTGCCTCGCCATGGTTGGTGGGCCCGTGCCCATGCCCGATATCCAGCGACGCCTCGATCGCTATCGAGATAAACTTCTTTGCCTGCCGAATCGCGTCCAGCGGCGCCATCCCCAACGCCAGTCCCGCCGCGATGGCCGCCGAGAATGTGCACCCGGTCCCGTGGGTGTTCGGCGTATCATAGCGCGCCGATTCCAGCACCTTCACCTGGTCCGTCTCCGCAACGAACACAAGGTCCGCGGGCCGATCTTCCAGGTGCCCGCCCTTGACCACAACCACGCGCGGCCCCATCTGCGCGATCTCCCGTGCGGCTTCGTTCATGCTGGCCAGGTCCGTGATCTCCCGCCCCACCAGCACCCCGGCCTCATGCAGATTGGGCGTCACCACCAGCGCCAGCGGCAGCAATCGCGAGATCAGGGCATCCCGGGCCTCCGCGGCCAGCAAGGCATCGCCGCTCTTGGCCACCATCACCGGGTCCACCACGAGATTGCGGATATCATGCCTCCGCACGCCGTCTGCCACCGTCTCCACCAGTTCCGGCGTGGCCAGCATCCCCGTTTTGGCGGCGTCACAGCCGATATCATCCATAACTGCATCGAGTTGCGCTGTCACCAGGTCCACGGGCAGTGCCTCCGCCCGGCGCACTTCTACCGTGTTCTGGGCGGTAATCGCGGTGATCACGCTCATCCCGTAGACGCCCAGTGCGGCGAAGGTCTTCATATCTGCTTGAATGCCCGCGCCGCCGCCGGAATCGGAGCCGGCGATGGTCAGCGCAACGGGCACCGTTCGTCTCCCAGCCATGATATCCCACGCCCCAAGGCAGGAATCCGGGCTTCGCACCCATCCACACAGTCGCCGGGGCCAGCCCGGGCTTTTCGCCTGATTATCACCTCCCCCGGTGCGTCTGGCAACTGGTTTCGTGGATCAATGGGTATAGACCTGTTCAGGATTGGCCAGGCGATGCTATACACGATCGGCCTGTTCAACCAATAGATGGTGCTAAGAAACATAAGTGATATGGCGATCCATCTCGCGGCCGGGCCACCTCACCCTTCCGCGCGGGCGCCATCTGTGGTACTCTGCACGGCGCGCAGAGACGCCGCGGAGGCCATCGATGATCTTCGACTGCCACGCCCATATTTTCCCCGAGAACGTAGTCGACCGGGCCATGGAAGCCCTGTCTGCGCGATACGGCGCGGAGCCGGTCGGCAGGGCAACCCCGGCAGGCCTGCTCAGGCACATGGATGACTGTGGGGTAGACCGCTGCTTGGTGCTGGGGGTGGCTACGAAACCCTCGCAGGTGCGCCCGATCAATGATTGGCTCACCGGTCTGGGCGAGGAGCGCCTGGTGCCTCTGGGGAGCCTGCACCCCCACATGGATGGCATGGCCGATGAGATCGCGCGCCTCGTGGATTGCGACGTGAAAGGCGTCAAGCTCCAGCCCCACTTCCAGGACTACGAACTGGACGATCCGGCAGTTCACGCCATGTTCGAGGCAATTGGTGACCGCCTCTTCGTCCTCATGCACGGCGGCCAGGAGATCATCCCCATCGACAATCTGCAGCCCACCCCGCCGCGCCTTGCTCGCCTGCTGGACACACATCCGCAGGTGCGCTTCATCTTCGCGCATCTCGGGGCATATCTGCAGTGGGACGAGGTCGAGGAGACCCTGGTGGGACGCGACGCGTACCTGGACGCCTCGTATGTCTTCGATATCTGCTCGGACCAGCAGATCCGGCGCATCATCCAGGGCCACGGCCCGGAGCGCATCGTCTGGGGCAGCGACTTCCCCTGGCAGACCCAGGCCCAGGGCCTCGCGGGGATCAGGCGCCTGGGGTTCGGCGCGGACGTGGAGAAGGGGATACTCGGGGGGAATCTGCTTCGCCTGCTGGAGATGTGACACGCGGTCCAATCAGCCGCGACCAACCACCGAAATTCGGTGCAGTGGCCAGAAGATCAGCGTAACACGCCCGGTCAGGCTGTCGACCGTCACAAAAGGCGCGGGCTGTGGAGGCGAGCCCGGTGCCTGCACGGTCCACGTGTGGCTGTCCTCGCTTTGGTTGCGATTGTCACCCAGGACCACCACGTGCCCGGCGGGGCACGGGTCACTGGTCCATTCGAAGCTCATGAGCTCGCGCAGATAGGGCTCATCTACGATGCGGCCGTTGCGCCACAGGTACCCCTTGCGGACATCGATCTGATCCCCGGGGAGGCCAACGACGCGCTTGACGAGAATCTGTTCGCCGGCCTGCGCCTGCGGAGGAGCGGCGAAAAGCACCACGTCTCCGCGACGGGGCAATGCGCCGCCCTTGTAAGCGTTGATCGCCGCCAGAACCCGGTCGCCGGCCTGCAGCGTGGGTTCCATGGCATCGCCCTGCACCCGGTAGCAGCGCACCACCTGCCCCGCACACAGGACGATGGGCACTGCCATGCCGAGGAGAAAAAGCAGCGCATTGCGCAACCAACGGCGGCGCGGTCTGCGCGGCGTGTGCCGGCCCCGCATGCGCTTGAGTTGTTCTGTATGATCCTGGTCTGCGCTCATTGGCCCCACGCCCGGCACTAATGGCCTTTAGTTCGACAGCCGGCCGCCCGTTGCCTGCACAATCTCTCGATCCTGGTGATCAATCGTGGCTCGCCCCCTTATCGTCGGCATCGCTGGAGGCAGCGCAAGCGGCAAGTCCACCTTCGCACAAGCCCTTGCGGAGCGCCTGGAAGGTCTCGAAGTGCGCGTCATGGGCATGGACGCCTACTTCGTCCAGGACAAGCCACTTCACAAGGGGCCTCTCAGCGACCGCGAGTGGCCCGACTTCAACCAGCCCGCTTCCTTCCACCTCGACCGCCTCGCCGTCGACCTGGACGCAATGGATGGGCAGGTGGTCATTGTCGAGGGGCTTCTCGTCCTACACGATGACGAGATTCGCGGGCGCTGCGATATCAGGCTGTTCGTGGATGCCCCGGCGGATGAGCGCATCTGCCGCCGCCTCAAACGCAACATGGCGAAGATGAACCTGTCCTTCGACGAGATCGCCGGCTACTACCTGGATTCCGTGCGCTTCCGCCACCAGCAGTTCGTCGAACCCTCCCGCTGGCACGCGGACCTGGTGATCAACGGGTCGATCCTGAGCGACAATGCAGTCAACGCCATCGCGGACCACATCCGCGCGCGTCTGGGAGAGTCTGTATGAATGACGCAGAGCCCGCCGTCCTGCTGGACCGCGACGGCGTGATCAACTACGACAGTCACAGCTGGGTAATGCGGTTCGAAGACATCGTCTTCTTCCCGGGTTCACTGGAGGCAATCGCCCGGCTCACCCAGGCGGGGCGTCGCATCTACGTGGTCACGAATCAGGCCTGGGTCTCCAAGCGCCTCCTGCCCGGGCCTGAGGCGGTGCTCCAGGACACCCTGACCCGCCTGCGCGGTGCGGTGGCGGAGTCGGGCGGGGAGATACTGGACATCGCCGCCTGCCCCCACCAAGATTCCGACCAGTGCGATTGCCGCAAGCCCGCGCCGGGGCTTCTGCTGAAGATCGCGCAGGAGCACCGCGTGGACCTGTCGCGCTCCGTCATGTGCGGCGACTCCTGGCGCGACGTGGAGGCCGCCGCCGCCGCGGGTGTGGGGACGATGATCTTCCTGCGCACGCGCCCCACACAGGCCGAGGTTCAGGCAGAACTGGATCGGTGCAGGCCCCCGGACTTTCAGGCGAAGGACCTTGCCGAAGCCGCCGAGATCATCCTGGAGCACGGGCTGGGAGCGTAGCCAGTCGTTGCCCGTGTCCGGCTTGCTTTCATCTCGCAGGGACGTCAACCGCTATCAAGGAGTCTTTACCCATGGACCTGACCTTCCTCGGGAGTGCCGCGGCTGAGGCCTGGCCCGCGCTCTTCTGCACCTGCGAGGCCTGCGAGGGCGCGCGGAAACTCGGCGGCCGCAACATCCGTCGCCGGACCAGCTATCGCCTGGGCGAACATACCCACATCGACTGGGGCCCGGACACCTGCGCCGCCTGTCTCGCGCTGGGTCTGGACATGTCCAGCGTCACGGACCTCATCGTCACACATAGTCACTCCGACCACTTCACCCCGCACGAACTCTACTTCCGCAGGCCAGGCTACTCGGTGGTGCCCGAGGACCGCGTTCTCAGCGTCTACGGCCCAGCGGGAGTTGGTGAGGCGCTGGGCGAGAAGTTCGACGACCCCGCGCTCTTCCGTCTGTGTTTCGCCGAGCTCGCGCCCTTCGTCGAGACGCCAGTGAACGCAGACTGCTCGGTCACCGCGCTTCCGGCTACTCACGGGATCAACATCGGCGGCGCGTGCACGTACATCCTGCGAGCCTCGGACTCCGGTCGCACGGTTCTCATCGGCCATGATACGGGCTGGTATGACCAGGAAGTA
>JAGPGE010000503.1 GCA_018056145.1 Armatimonadota bacterium | reverse complement strand
GGCAGTGCCTCACGGCAATCGTGGGCGCACGCCCCACGGTGGCCGGGGGATGTCACGGGGCCCGTGCTCTGGACGACGAGCACACCCGTGACCTGGCAGCGCTGCGGTCAGCCATGTCTGCCCGCACACCGGGCGCGTGTGGCATCGAGGTAGATGCTCAACTGCGCCAGCCGTGGGGTGTGTCCGCCGTCTAGGACACGAGGCCCCACGCGAATGGTAGGGTCTGACCGCGAAAAGTGGGTGGGGGCATACCATCCGGGCACGATCCGGTCGTCGGCCACGCGCCGCAATGCCTCAGGCCGTTGCCGAAGCCTCGCGGCCCGCCTCGCGGGTTGTGAGGCAAGACTCAGGACCGGAAGGCGCGGTAATGCTCAGGCCGGCGTTCCGATGACGGGTGATTACCCGCAGAACCGAGTCCGAACCAAGGCGGTGCTGCGGTTGACGGTCACCAAGTATCCCGAGGCGGACTTCATCGCGCTGCGTACGCCGGAATTCCGGCAGTGGACCGAGAACCATGAAGCGGCCTGGGATGCGCTGGACCGGGATTATGGGGTTGGCGAGGTGATCTCGCTGCCGGAAGTGCTCGCCCGGGCCAGACAGAGGACTGGCTACCCCGGAGGCGCCGAAGAGTCCGGGTCCGCTTGCGCGGTGCCGGAGACCCACCCCGGTGTCCGACGCCCCAGACGCTGACCCGTCGGTCGGACCTACTGATTCTTGCGTTTCTCGGACACCAGGGTTCCAAGGCCGCTACGCCAGGGGGCGCGCGACTTCGGCGAGGAGAGCCTGCGCCAGTTCCGCGTCGATGACCAGCACCGAGATGGCGCCGTAGTACTCGATGAGGCAGCGCAGAGCGTGGGCGCGCTCCGCCCCTCCCGTCGCCATGACCACCGTGCCCAGCGTCTTGCCGCCATTGGCGCGGGAACGGTGGGCCACGCGGATGAAATCCCCTAGGGTCGGGGTCAGGAATCGCGCATTGGTGGCGTTGATCAGTTCGAGGGCATCGGGCTGTCTCATCCGCGTGGGATCATAGAACAGCCGCCCGGCGATGTCCCCCGCAACGCCCGCCTCCGTCAGGGCAATGACATCTTCGCGAGTCAGGCCGAACAGTCGTGGGCCGCGGCTGGCCAGGCGGAACCCTCCCATTCCCGTTAGGAGCGTATCTGCCTGGCTCAGCAGACCGTCGGTCGGCGCGAGTTCCCCGTCGATCGCGCCGGTGGCCAGCATCATCTCGGCCGGGTCAGGCAGGATGCTGTGGTCCGCGGCCAGTCTGCGCTCTGCAAACCCCTTGCCGAAGACCGCTTTCACGCTCTGATCCGCGCCGATGTACCGCAGAATATCGTGGAACAGGGCCGGCTTGGCTGCGAGTTCCGCGGGAACGTGTGACTGCTGGGTGATGACCACTGCCGGCGGCGCGTTGTAGCTGGCGGCCAGGCGCTGGGCGCAGTTGTTTGCCGAATGCTCGGAGGCCTGCTCGCGGCGGTCTAGGTACGGGGCGAGGCCGCTCAGACTTCCCACCATGGAGAAGACCGTGGGGGCATCGACGGCGGCCCCGGATCTGCCCGGCACAGCGTATTCCCGAAGGTCACGGTAGATGGCGCTGGCAACGCCATGGCACAGCCTTCCATAGCTGACGCCGATGCAGGAGCATTCCTTGCGTGCGACGGCCATCTGCAGGCGTGTGGCGGCAGCGCGAGCGATCCACTCCGCCGTGGTGAGACTTGCCGGCGTATACGGGCTCTGCCGCCGACTCTCCACGATCCGCCAGACCCTGTCCCGGCCGTTCGGCATCCTTCCGGCGATGACGGGGTCTTTCATGAGATCATCCACGATGGCCTGTACAGAGGCCTCCTCTTCCATGTCCCAGAAGGCCTCTGAGCGTCGTATCGCCTCGATCACCGCGCGTTCGTCTTCGCTGGCCTTCTCAGGAGCGTTGGGTACAACGATGACCTCGCGCGGTCTCCTGTGCTCCGAGAAGCCGGCGCGGATGCGGCGCGCGACGTCATAGTCCAACACGTGCAGCATCGCCATGTCCGCATGCTCCCCCAAAGGCACACGCATCTCTGTGATCAACATTCCGCTCTGCTGGGCGACCCGGTATGCCCGGTAGACCGTTGAGCGCGAGTGTCCCCGCAGCTGCTCCTCCATCTTGGCGATGTCCTCAATGGACACTCCGAGGGCCCTGTTCCAAGCGATTCTGTAGGCAAGCACGTCGGTGGGTTCATCTGTGCCCTTTTTCATCGTGCTCCTCCGAGACTGGATGCAGACAGTCGACACAAGGGACGAAGGGATGGGGTACCGCAAGGCTCTGGAACCGCCATCTCCGACCGGGTACCGGCATATGTGCCGTAGCAGCTACCAATGATAATACCATAATTGACACTCATGGGAACCGGAGGGGGCAAGCCGATGTGGCGGAAGAGAGTGTCTGACATGAATGTTAGAACAATATCATATTCGAAATGTCCTTTTTCATTCTTATGATACTGTGCAAAGTATCATGATTGACACCTGGGCGGGGCCGCGGCTACAATCTGGCTGACAATCATGCTCACTCAACGGACACGCTGCCTGCCATTATACCACCCGGAAGAGGTGGGGCCCGATGACAACGGTGGAATCCGTGATCGATCTGTACCGGCAAGACCCTCGACCAGCCGACCAGGCCACGGTCTCCGAAGCGCTCCTCCAGGCAGAACCTCTGGCTCACATGCCTCAGCAGGATGCATCCCGCCTTGCCGGAAGCCTCAGCGCTCTCATCGTCGAAAACGCCGCACTTCATCATGCCAAATGCCAGATGGGCCAGATGGGCACCGTCACCAGAGTGTATGACAGTAGCGGAGACGTGCGCTCATCCAGACGCAGTGGCATCACGTGTCTTGAGGTGGATTCGAGGCTCGCGATCAGTCTCCTGCCCGGAGCGAGTGCCGCCAATGCCGGGGTCGGAGACCGCGTGATCTGGCGGGCGCTCGCGACCGGGGTGATCGTGGTCGAGGCACTCTTTGGCCCCGATCTTGCCGGGGCGATTCCGGGCACGCTGGTCAGAGAGTTCCCTTCCAGTCTGCCTGGACAGGCCTTAGTCCATGTTGATCTCAAGGTTGGAGGGCGCCGCAGCGTCATCGCCCTCGCCTCCACGGGGCTGCTTGGAGCGATCTCGTCTGGCGCTGTCGGGCCTGGCGGGAGGGTCTGGTGTGTCACGGACGGTCACTGCATCGCGTACGCCGACCCCCACATTGAGGCGAAGAACCGCGCTTCACGCATGGTTCTCTCGGCGTCAGCCCTCGCGGGGGGGAGCACGGAATGACGCGCCGCCCAGACGGTCTTGAGACACCTGCTCAGTTGCGTCAACTACCTTCCGCGAATTGGGCCGTGGTATTCCGCCAACCGTCTTCGCTGGCCTGCTCGCCACAAGGCGTCTCATAGGCTCGCGCAGGGCGGGGTCAAGGGGCGGCGAAGCCCTCTCGCGAAGCGAGATCGGAGACCCTTGACGCCGTCCGGAGCGAGCCCAGACTCTCCATGGCCAGCGGGCCACAGATCTGGCACGAGGCGGGAGAGTGGTCGCCGGACGGGTCCCGGGCGGTTTTCGCCGCACCACCGTCGGGCAGCCGCGATCTGCAGCATGTGGAGATCGCGTCCAGCGCCCTGACGAGTACCGAGACGAGCGCCTCCAATGAGTGAGGGCCGCGGTGGTCTCCCGACGAAACGTTCATCGCGTTTCTGTCGGACCGCGGCGGCAGCGCTGCGCTGTAACTGAAGGACCTGAAGACCGGAGAGACGCGCCAGACAAGCGGCGGCCCCGTGAGGGACGACGGACACCGCTGGCGGCCGCGTCCCGCGATCATTCCAGCGACGGGCGGATGATGGCTCCGATCCACCGATGCCGGTCGCACGGTCGCTCCCGGTGCGGGGCGGTTTTCAGTCGATCCTGATCTTGCTGACGTCGAAGTCCGGCTTCGGCCACTGCGGGTCCATGTCACGCAAGGCATCCGCGATGATCTCCGCCACCACCATGTTTCGGTACCACTTGCGGTTCGCCGGGATAACATACCACGGTGCGATGTCCGTGCTGCAGCGCTCTAGCGCCTCCTCGTAGGCCTGCATGTACTGATCCCACAGGGCGCGTTCCGCGGAATCGTTGGGGTTCAATTTCCAGTGCTTCGCCGGGTCCTTGATGCGGTCCTCAAGGCGCTCCTTCTGCTCGTCCTTCGAGATGTTCAGGAAGAACTTGATGATCCGCGTGCCCGAGTCCGCGAGGAGCTGCTCGAAGGCATTGATGTGCGCGTAACGCTTACGCCAGACGCTCTCCGGCGCCAGCTTGTGGACGCGCACAACCAGCACGTCCTCGTAATGCGAGCGGTTGAAGACCATGATGTGCCCGGCGCGGGGCGCCCACTGGTGTATGCGCCAGAGGAAGTCATGGCGCAGTTCCAGGGGAGTGGGCACCTTGAAGCTCTGGACCCGGCACGCCTGGGGATTGAGTCCGCTCATCACGTGCTCGATGGTGCCGTCTTTCCCGCCCGCGTCCATGGCCTGCAGGATGATGAGTAGGGACCGGCAGCCCTCGGCGTACATGCGCTCCTGGTACTCGTGCATGAAGTCCAGGGCGGCGCGAGTGCGATCGGTGACCTCGTCGTCATCCTTCTCGAGGCCCCCGTTCTCATCGGGGTCGAAGTCGGCG
>JAGPGE010000502.1 GCA_018056145.1 Armatimonadota bacterium | reverse complement strand
TCCTCCGGGAGCATTTCCGCCGCGTTCTTCTCGTAGTAGTCAAGCACGTCGTAGATGTATGCCGAGACCTCGGGATGCGAAGCAATCCTGGGGCGCAGGTAGTCGAAGACCTCGTCCACGCCGATGATCTGGCGGTAATCCCGTGCCAGAACTCCCCCGAGGCTGGTATGTCCCAGCAGGTCCTGTAGGAAGGCCACGAAAGTGTCGGCGGCTCCGAAGAACCGGGCGGCGATGCTCTCGAGGCACTCCAATGCAGCCGGATGGAGCGGATACGCCCCGGCAAGCTCTTCGCAGGAGAATGTGACAGTCCCGAAGGCGTTGCGGCAGGCGTCACGCACCTGCTGGATCGCCGCATCGTACTTCTCGGGATCAACGCGACCCAGTACGCGCCGCCTGGCGACCGCGCGCATCTGGGCGGCGCTGAGAACCAGGTCGTGGCGGTACCCCGCACGGATCGCGTTCACGAGGTAAGGCTCCACCGAGGACAGCTGCTCGAGTCCCTCATTGAGCGCGGCCACCACATGCAACGGGGCGATCTTGCAGCGCTGGCCGAGGAAGTCAAGGAAGGCGCAGTCACTGTGAACGGCTTTCGTGCCCGCACCAGAGAGAAACTCGGTGAGGTCGTCGATCAGCCAGACGATTCCGTTCAGAGAGTTGTCCCGGACCAGATCGATGAGCCTCGAGAGCCGCTCCACCCGGGATTGGCGGAAATCCAGGGGGTAGTTCATCTGGGCCGCGAACTGCCGGGCGACCTCCGCCGCGCGCGCCGGGTTGCGCTTGCGCATCGCCTGCCAGTTGCGCACGCCCGGAGACTGCTCGCGGGCGAACATGTCAAGTTCGTCGGAGTAACGGGGGACGATGTGCCGGTCGATGAGATCCAGGGCATACGACTGCTCAGACAGCGGCACCGCGAGACCGTAAGCGGGGGAGCTCAGCACTCTCTCTGTGCGATCAAAGACAATATCCTCCAGGTGCTCCTCATGCCCGCGGTGCTCACACAGGGGGATCGGGACCACCAGGTATCGGCGTCCCTTGAGCCGGTCGCGCAGGTCGGCATATGCAGGGTGACTCTGAAGGAATACGGACCAGGCGGTGGGGTGGTTCGCGAGAAGCGCCACAAGGGAAAGCAGGTGGGACTTGCCCGATCCGGCACTGCCCATCACAAGCGCCGCGCTGCCGCCTTCGCCATCTGCGGCGATGCCGGCAATCAGTGCCCGCAATGCGTCCACCGGCTCGGCATCCGCCGAGACATACTCGCCCAGCAGTTCGCCGAGTTGTCCGGCAGTCCCGAGGGTGAGGTCTGCGCCCTCGCGCGCCAGGGCCTCGAGCAACTGGGACAACTGGGCGAGGTCCACTGCCCTGGGCGCCCCGCGTACGGTTATCAGGTCAGAGATTCTCATGGCGGGTCGTGCGCCTGCGGTTTGTAGGATGGCGACGGCGCGCGCAAGGTCAGGACTGGGCAGAACGCGGCTTCAGATGCCCGATCCGCTGCTTGGTTCCAGTTGTTTCAGGCTGATCAGTGTCTCGAAGATACTGATCCGCAGCACATCGTCGAAGGGCATTTCATCCAGGTCTTCGTCGCGGGTCACCAGCGACGGGTCCACGTTCGGCAGAGGCTGGACCTGCCCCTCCTCGGGCTCCAGCTCTCCGTAGGCGTAGGGCGAACCGTGCCGGCGCCGGAACTGATCCAGGGTACGTTTGAGGTTCTCTGCCGCTGGCCTCAGTTTCTCGACTTCCGCGCGGTTTGGGGTCGGCCTGCGTGAGCGTGCACGGTCCAGCCAGGTCTCACGCGCAGGCTGGATCAGGTAGCCCTGCGCCACCAGCGCGGAGGCCACGTAGTTGCGCAGGTCGCCGTACACCCCGCTGCGTTCCCAGAAGCCGATTTCCTGCCGCATGACCTTGATCGCGCGCTCAATGAGCTCATCCAGCGGGCACCAGACCTCGCCGGGCTCTTCCTTGCCCTGCGCGACCCGCTGCTGTTTCCGAGCGCGCATGAGATCGAATGCCACTTCCAGCGCGGACATGACCGGCGATTGCTGGAAGGGTGTGCGCTGAACCAGCTCCAACTCCCACGACTTGTGGGGGAAGGGAGGAAGGAAGGTGGCATCGCGCTTGACCACGCGGTAGTCAATGCAGGCACTGGTGTGCAATTCGCAGATCGCCGCGTAGAGCAAATTGAGGGACCAGTCCGCAGGGTCAAGCTCACGGTCGGTGAGAGGGCAGAAGGCCTTGTCACGCTGCGGGGTCATCGGCCCTGATGTCTTGCACTCCACGAACTGGTCGGCAAACAGGTAGACGAGGCCGTCGGAATGAACGTCCCCCGAGGCTTGGATAGCGGTTACGTCAAGGCGCGGTTCTTCCGCCGAGATCGCCCCCGCCCGGTTGATCGTGGACTGGTAGAAGCGGTACAGGGCATAGAGCACCCCTGCGCCCAACGCTACCAGGAAAATCGCGATTGCATACTCCATTAGCGGGCCTCACTCTCCGCCATGGCATAGGCCAGGTGGTTGTGGATCGATTCCATGGACTCGCATTCCGCCCGCAGCCATTCGACCCCGGGAACCTGGCGTACGGCAATGATCGTGTCGCGCACCACATCCTCCACGAACTTGGGGTTGTCGTAGCTCGTTTCGGTCACGACTTTCTCATCGCTGCGTTTGAGTACGGGATGGATGTCGCAACTGCCCTGCTTCTCCACCAGTGGGATGAGGTCTTCCAGCCACAGGAAGACGCCTGGCGCGGTCCGGACCTGGACCGTGAGCAGGGCGCGCTGGCTGTGTGCCCCGCGTTCGGAGATCTCCCGCGAGCAGGGGCAGAGGGTGATGATGGGGACTGTGGTCACCAGCGTGAAGCGGTACGAGTCACCGTCCAGAGTGGCCTCGAAACGGCAGTCATAGTCCAGCGGGGTTCTGATTCCACTGGCCGGCGCCGTCTTCTCCAGGAAGTACTTGAAGGCCAGGGTGAGGCTGGCTGCGCGCGCGCCGGCGGTCTTAGCGATCTCGCGCAGCATCAGCTCCATCTCAAGCTGCGACACCTGTTTGCGGCTCCAGTGGGCGAGGACTTCCACCAGCCGGCTCATGTGGGTGCCGCGCTCGGTCTTGGGAAGCTCAACGCTGGCGTCGTAGATTCCCAGCAGGCGCGCAAGACGCCCGGACTTCTCCAGCACCATCACCGGCAGGTGTAGGTCGCGGATACCCACCCGCTGGATGGTGATCCCGCGGTTGTCACCACGCGAGGCTACGTCCGGCATGTTCGGTGGTGTGGGCGAATAGGTGCTGCCGCTCATGGTCTCACCACCAACTCTCCCAGGGACGGTGCGTGGTTGACGTCGACTCCGCTGGTCTCGAACCAGGTTGAGGCAACGCCCGAAGGCCGCCGCTTCTCGAACTGGATGCGCTCCAAGGTGCATTCATCGCCGCGAACTGAAATGGGCGCCCGGGTGTACTGGTAGCCCTCGTAGCCCGTGAACACTGGAAAAGTCAGGCGCTTGCCGGCGTCCTCCGCCTTCACGGCGAACTCGAGCGACAGTCTCTTGCCCGTATCGTCGGTCGGGCTGGTCACGAGCACGCGCGCGTTCGTTCCGTCCACCCGCGCTATGTCGCAGGAGAGGGTGTACCACCCGGCAATCACTGGGATCCGGGTGGTCTGCGACGTCTGGTCCCAGAGGTTCTCGACCCTGACGCCGCAGCCGCGGGCGAACTCGGGCTTTCGCGCCGGGTCCTCAATGGCGAGCGCCTTGATGATGGAGTCGGCGAGAATGCCGGCGATGATCTTGTACCCCTCGATGGTCGGGTGCAGGAGGATAAGGGGCTCCCAGCCCTTGATGGCGCGGATTGGCTGCTCATACTCGACCCAGACCACGCGGCCGTCCGGGAATGCCTGACCGAAGCGCTCACGCAGGATCTTATTGGTGGCGGAGTTCGTCTGGTCCCGCAGGGGGTTGTCGGTGTGGCATGGCAGAACACTCCCCAGGAATACCTTACGCGTGCAGGGCTTCGCAAGCAGGCCGTTCACGATATCAATGATGCGCTGGGCCGTCTGAGCAGCCTGGTTTTCCATTTGCGCCGGATCTGTGATGCTGTTGTCGTTCGTGCCGATTTCTAGCGAATAGTAGGGGCAGTCAGGCAGATCGGCCAGGCGGGTGATCACTCTTCCGGTGCTGTTGCCGCCCTCGCCCGCGTGACTGTAGCCCAGGCAGGCCGAGTGAGTGCCCACAAAGGCCAGGCGCGGCAGGCGCTCCAGGAGCAGGCGGCGCCAGTGATCGCCCTCGCCGGCCCAGGTGATGCTGTCGCCGATCATGCACAGGGGAATCTGGGGCGGGTCAGAGCAGGGCTGGGCATGGCAGGCGGACCTCGCCCCGACCAAAAGGATCAGGGATGCGGCAAGAGCGCGGCAGGCTGTAGCGGCTGCAGACATGAGTGAGAGGGTACCGGGTTGTGGATTGCGCACGTCCTGAGTATAGCAGGTTTGCGCTTTCCGTGTCACCGTCAGGGACATGCCGGGTCCGCAGCCAGGGTGGCCTGGGATGCCGGGTCTGCTTGCACAGCGGAAAGCGCCGTGCCGACCGGTCTTCTCGGAGGGGACAGGAGTTCGGCCGTCTGCCGGCACACCTGTGCAGACGCCGTCTGGCCGAGCACGTCGTATGCACGGGCGAGCCCCGCATAGGCAGCGAAGCAAGTT
>JAGPGE010000501.1 GCA_018056145.1 Armatimonadota bacterium | reverse complement strand
GTGCTCAAGGACATCTCCGGGTACGAGGGTGCGGACCTGTGCCTGAGACGGGCCACGGCAATGGCCAGGTACTTCAAGCAGAACCTGCGGCTGGTGGGCGACGCGTACGAATGGAACTACTGGGACCCGCTGCCCCACGAGGAGGGCGTGCGGCGCAGCGTTGAGGACTACAGCCACGCAACCATCGACATCGGGTTCGCCATTGAGGCCGCCGGGCGTGGTGTGGTGTTCGACGAGACGGACCTCACCCGTTTCGCCTCGACCTATGTTGACGTGATGTGGAACCAGAAGCGGGATCATCCAAGGTTTGGCGCGCGGGTGAACACGAACGTGGGCGACGACGTGGCCTGGGCAGACTGGATCGAGCTCGGTGTCAGGGACGAGCGGGCGTGGGAGCTGGCGCAGCTGCTGTTCTTGGACCTGCTGCGGCCGACATCCATGTGCCCGACGATCTGCGAGATCATCCGCAGGCGGGATGGGGTCCCGCCCGAAGACCTCCCCGTATTCCGTGAGCGCACGGAGATGCTGGACGACCTGCTCAGCGCGGACCCGCCAAACGCGAGCTTCGAGGTTGGCACAAAGGACAGCCCGTTGATGTGGCAGTGCGGGGTCTGGAGTGAAGGCGGCGAGGGCTCTGTGTTTGAGCGTGTCCAGCCCGGTCACACCGGTGACTGGGCGCTGAAGATGACCGGACGCGGCACGAAAGTGAACCAGGTGGCCCAAAGCCGGCGGTTCAGCGTGGAGGGCAAGGCTCGGGTGAAGGTGAGTGCGTGGTACAGGACCGAAGAGACCCCGGCGCCGATGTTCTCGCTGATGAGTTACGACGCGAAGGGTGAGCGGCTGCAGTATGACTATTCGCCGAAGTTCGCACCGGCGCGGGAGTGGACCCTCGCGCAGCACGAGTTCCCGCTGAAGGAGGGCGCCACGAGCGCCGAGGTGCTCCTGCGCAACGGGGCGGTGGGAACGGTCTACTTTGATGATGTGGCGGTTGAGGGGTTGGGCGGCGAGTAGGGCGCGGAAGGTCATGCCGGGCGCGCGGGGAATAAATGCCCTTCGCCCGGATGTGGGCAGACGCACGCAAGGGAGGACTGCAATGCCATCGAAACTTGCCATTGACGGCGGCTCGCGGGTCGTGCCCGAAGGCATGATCAAGAGCTGGCCGGTGATAACCGACGCGGATCGCAAGGCGCTGGTATCGGTGCTGGACAGTGGTCATTTGCACGGAACCAGTGCGCCGCTGGCCACCGAGCTCCAGAAGCGCTGGGCCGAGTACTGCGGTACGAAGTACGCCATCGTCACCAGCAGCGGCACGGGAGCGCTGCATATGTCCATGATGGCCGCCGGAGTGATGCCCGGGGACGAGGTCATCGTCCCCGCGTTCACATATTGGGCCACCGTGGTCCCGGTTGTGCAGCAGAGCGGGATCCCGATCTTCGCGGACATCCACCCGGAGACATACACCCTGGACCCGGCGAAGATCGAGGAGCGCATCACCGATCACACGAAGGCGATCCTCCCGGCGCATATCCACGGCATGCCGGCGGACATGGACCCGATCAATGAGATCGCCCGCAAGCACGGGCTGTTTGTGATTGAGGACGCCTGCCAGGCCCACGGGGCCCTGTACAAGGGGCGCAAGACCGGCTCGCTGGGCGATGTGGCGGGGTTCAGTTGCAACCGCTCCAAGTGCCTGTCGGGCGGCGAGGGCGGCCTCGTAACCACCAGCCACGATGATTTCGCCGCCGTGGCGGACCGCTGCCGGGTGGTCGGCCCGATCGCGCAGACCACGCGGGACCCGATCTACGCGCTGGGCTGGGGGTACAGGCCGCATGAGTTCGTGAACGCCTTCATCCTGAGCCAGCTCGACCGGCTGGATGAGTACAACGGCATCCGCAGGCAATATGCGGCGTATATCACGGAAGAGCTGGCGAAGATACCGGGATTCGAGGGGCCGGTGACGCCGGACTGGGCCGACCCCTGCTACTTCTGCTACGTGGTTACATTCCGGCCCGATCAACTGGGCTTGGACTGCACGGTACAAGAGTGGAAGGAAGCGTGCAAGAAGGCCCTCGCTGCCGAAGGCATGGGCCTGGGGAACTGGCAGTACGAGCCGGTGCCGGGCATGAGCGTGTTCCGCGACAAGGTGGGCTTCGGCAAAGGGCACCCGTGGAGCAGCCCCCTCGCCCGGCAGAATGTGGTCTACGACCCGGAGGAGTATCCGGCTGCGAAGGAGTTCATCAACAGTCACGCGTATCTGGGCGGCGTTTACCCGCCCAACGAGATGGATCTGATGGAGCTGTACGTCCAGGGATTCCAGAAGATCAGCGAAAACGCGCAGCGAGTCCTCGAGGCCGCGCGCGAACAGGGATAGGAGCCAAAGATGAAGCTTGGATTCATGATCTACTCGCTCAGCCGGTCGCTTGCCGATGGAACACTGACAGTTCCGGGCGCACTGGCGCTCATGAAGGAATGTGGCGTGGAGGGCGTGGACATCACTGACGGGCATGTCACCGGATACACGGCGGCGGAAGTGCGGAAGATGGCGGAGGATGCGGGAATCGCGATCTCAGCGTGGATCGGCGGCGGCAATCTAGCTACCAGTGACCCGGAGATCCGCAAGGCATCGCTGGACACCATCCGCGCGCTCATCGACAAGTCCGCGGAAGCGGGAACGAGGAACCTGCTGGTGACCACGGGTGGCTGTGCGGCCGACCAGGACAAGGCCGAGGGCAGGCGCAATGTGGCCGCGGGGCTTGCCGAAGTGCTGCCGGTTGCGAAGGCCGCGGGGATCGTGCTGTCCATCGAGGACTTCGGCAGCCCGGTGGCGCCGTATCAGAACTCGGCCGAATGCATGGAGACCTGCGAGCTTGCGGGGCCGGACCTCATGATGACCTACGATTCCGGCAACATGATCATGGCCGACGAGGACCCGGTGGAGTTCCTCCTAGCGGTCAAGAGCCGGCTGGCCCATGCCCACGCGAAAGACTGGGAACTCCTGCCCCCGGACGCCGAGCGAGGGCTCACATCCCGGGCAGGCAAGAAGTACATCGGCACCGTTGTGGGAACGGGAGTGCTGGACTACCCGGCGATCATCAAAACGCTCAAGGGCCTGAACTACACGGGCTACCTGTCCTTCGAATATGAGGGCACGGGCGACCCGGTGCAGGCGGCGCGCGACGGCATGGCATACCTGCGCGATCTCGTGGTAGACTGAGTCTCGGACCGCTGAGCGGACAGGGCGCCCTGCGAGGAATCGCGGGGCGCTCTGCTTTGCGTCAGTGTTAAGGCTTCGCATCAGGAAGGTCGAGCGGATTGGCAGCCGATCCGGCGGGGTAAAGCTCAGTGTTGACGGATATCACATCACATCCAGGGGCGACACCCATGGCACGCAGACAATGCAGGGGCTTCACACTCATCGAGCTTCTCGTGGTCATCGCGATCATCGCGATACTGGCGGCGATTCTCTTCCCCGTCTTCGCGAGGGCCCGGGAAAAAGCGCGTCAGAGTTCGTGCCTGTCCAATCTGAAGCAGATCACCCTCGCGGTGCTCATGTACGCGGATGACTGGGACGAGACCCTCCCCTACTACCAGCGTCCATGGGGCTATGCGTGGTACGACGACATCATGCCGTACATGAAGAACCGGCAGATCCTGGTCTGCCCCAGCAAGCCCGACTGGAACCCGAGCGCACCCACCCACAAGACGGGGTATGGCCTCAATGAGACTGTCTTCCCGTCGGGCAGTGGCTCGCCGTGGCCGGTCCCATCCATTCCACTGAGCGCCATCCAGAGCCCATCCGAGACCATTGCGGGAGCCGACAAGAACCAGGGGAACGTCTACATCGTTGGGGTATCTTTCGCGGGTTCGACAGCCTGGCCGTACAATGTGGACACCCGGCACAATGACGGCGCCAACTTCGCGTTCATGGACGGCCACGCCAAGTTCATGAGCAAGGGAGGCACGTGGTCCACGAGCAACACGATGTGGGACCTGTACTGATCGGAACAGGCCGTCAGCAGAAGGCCCCCGGGGATCGCCGGGGGCCTTCTTTTTGCCGCTGTCGCATGGCGCTCAGATGTCGGCCAGCAGCTTCTTCACGTACTCCAGGTCCAGCCGAGTCTGCTCTATCAACTCCGGAGTGGTCATGTCCTTGAAGCTGAAGCTCCCCTGGTACTCGCTGTGGAAGCTGCAGGGGCCATCGAATCCCATCTGCTTCAGGAAGCCGAATGCCAGGCGGAAGGGCGTCAATCCCTCCCAAACGGGGACGAGCTTGCCCTGCCAGCGCACACTGCCCTCGGCGTCTGTCTCAGGGTACAAGCCGGCGTTCTTCACTCCCACCATGTTGATCCGATCGCCGAGGAGGTCGAGCCCCTGCTTCCAGGCCGACCGACCGCCCTCCAAGCCCATGTGGCACAGGTCGGGATACGCGCCGATGACGGTGCCCTCGTATGGCTCGATGAGGCTCCAGACCACCGCTGACATGGCGCTCAGGAAATCACCGGAATGCACGTGGATGTTGGCGCTCACGCCATATTTCATGGCCAGCTTGCTGATGCCGACCAGGGACATGCGCGCTTCCTCGATTTTCTGACGCATCGTGCCGAACTCGCGTACCTGCCAGTAGCCGAGCTTCAGGCGCGGAATGCCGTTTGCCGCCGCCGCACGGAAGATCGGTTCCGCAGTG
>JAGPGE010000500.1 GCA_018056145.1 Armatimonadota bacterium | reverse complement strand
GAGATCCGCTTCGCCAGCGATGGGCGACAGCGGAACCGCGATGTGGCATTGGCCACGAACTGCCTGTTCGTCACACTTGCCGGGGCATTCTCTGGCCTGGAGCAGATCATCGCCCGCAGGCTTGGACAAAAGCGCACAACCATCGGCTTCGGGCGCGAGCCCATTGACTACGAGCAAGCCCAGCGCCAGAGCGATCTGCTGCAGGAGGTCCTCCCCGAGGACCTGGTCGAGTACGGTTTCATGCCCGAACTGGTGGGGCGCCTGCGCGACATCGTGGCCCTGCGTCCCTTGAGCGCAGAGACCATGCGCGGCATCCTGCTCCACCCAGAGAGAGGCCCGTTGGCGATTCACCAGCGCACTGCGATCAGCGAAGGCTTCAGCCTGGAGCTGACCGATGAACTGGTGGACAGCATTGTTGCCAGCGCGCTGGCGTCTGGCCAGGGCGCCCGCGCACTCAAGCGGATCCTCGCCCAGGTCACCCGGCGGGCGCTTTTCGAGATGCCGGGGCGTGCGGGCGGGCGGGGCGAGACGTTGGTGAGATTGGGCCTGGGCGCATTGGAGGATGGAAGCTATGAAGTGATCACTGCTCCCGCGGGGAGAAACACTGTGGATATGACCTGGATGTTCGGCGCGGTGGAAAAATGGGTCCACGAGCGGGAGGAGATGATGCCCTGCGGGCTGGCCAACGACGGTGACGAGTTGTTTGCCCCAACAACGCCCCAGGCCAGAGACGCGGCCAGCAACCAGCCTGCCACGTCACCCCAGGCTGAAAACGACAGGCCGGTACCCGCAGGGCTGGAAGCCTCCGCGGAGGCGGCCGCGGGGCTCATTGCCGGGCAGATCCGTGGAGATGGGTACGAAGTTGTTTATGAGACGGAGTTGAGCATGAAGGGCAGAGAGCTGGGCATCCACGGCATGAGTAGCGACTTGCCCACCGTGAGGGTGACACTGTGGGTAGCGAACCCCGAAGCCCCGGATATCCCGCCGGAATTGTCGGGCCGCCGCCTGCGAGCCTACGCGGGGCAGGCAGGTATCGAGGCGGATGGTTGGTGCCTGCGGCCGGGCGCCCGGGCACGCGAGGTCCGGATGCGTCCGGACAGGCGCCGCTGGCGCCGGCACGTGGTGATCATCGGGCTGGACTATCCCGAAGCAAAGAAGTACCAGTGATGGGCCAAGCGGTATCCCAGGGCGACGGATGGAGACTCGGCTCAACTGGACCCGCTGCGCGACTCTGGCCCCGTTTCCCTGGCCGCGCCGCCCTTTCAACACACAGAGAAGACGTAAACCGTGTTGTGCAGTACCCATTCAGACATGGGCAAGACGCTTCGTTTGCAGAATGTGGATTGACTCGAATGTTTTCATCATGACGACAGGTTGCATTGGTCCTGCAGGTGAGAAAGGGCGCGTCGACTGTCACGTCGTGTCACCCATGACGTGTACAAGTATCTCCCGGGTCACCGTAAGCTGGGACGAAGCGACGAATGGCTTCACCACGGTGGCCTCGCACCAGCAAGCTTGGGCTTGCGTGCCAGGGAGCAATGGACGCGTCTACCCAGGAGTTGGTACGCAATGAACACCATGCAGGTCACCACCATCGTCTCTCTCGCCGCATGCACCACCACCCCCGTATCCCACAGTATCCTTCCGCGACCGGCTTCCAGGCCGGCGAGTATCGGTGGACGCCTTCAGGCCCTAGCCTTGCGGGCCCTGGCGGGAGATCAAGGAGCGTGGCAGGCACTGTGGAAGGAGGTGCTCGACAGCAGTCTGATTCTGGGTTGGGCGCGACGCCGCTTCACTTCCCGTGCCGACGCCGAGGACGCGGCGTCGGAGGCACTCATCCGGGCGATCAAGGGCTTCCCTACCTACGAGCCGCGACTGTCTAGGTTTGTGACCTGGGTATACACGGTGGCACACAATGCCTTCAATGGCTACTACAGGCGCCGGGTGAAGCCGCACAATGACATCGATTCGCTCGAGGAGCAGTCCGTGGAGACTGCGGATCAGTGGACGCTGCCCGAAGGCGAGGAGGACAGCCTGCAGTATCTGTGGGCGCTGCTCTGCGCGCCCGCCGCCAGGCTATCGGCCCGGCAGCGTCAGGTTGTGTGGCTGGTGGCAGCCGAGGGCCTGCACCATGACGAGGCCGCCTTGATCGTGGGGATTACCGAAGGGTACTGCCGGCAGGAGTACTCCCGCGCCAAGAAGAAGCTCCGCGAGGCGTTTCCCGAGGCCGCACGGATCGTATACTGGCGAGGCGAGGACCTCCGACCGTGGGCCGGTGCCGGCACGAAACCCACGAACCGCGCAACTCGTTGCGCCGAGTTCGCACTATGCTAGACACGGCCTTGTCCTCGGCCCAATGAGGCGGCCATCGAAACGGGGAGGGAACTCCGATGAACCAGGCGCTCCGCCTGCTGAGGCTCCTGCAGGAACTGCCCAGACTTCGCGGGAACGAGAGGAGTACGGCTGCTGCACTGGGGGAACGGCTGGGCGCCTCCGAGCGCACGATCTACCGGGACGTGGAGCTTCTCGCGGAAGCCGGGTTCCCCGTCCGCAATGATGGCGAAGGCTACTACCTGCCGCCCACGAATCAGGGACTGTCCGTGCAACTGAGCGCCACGGAACTCAGCGCGATTCACTACGCTCTGGACTGGCTTGAGGAAGCTCTGCCCGACGCGCTGGGTATCGGCTCGGACGCTCTCGTGGGCAAACTGGCGGCCGTGTGCGGCACGCGCGAAGCCCAGATATCTGCCGGCGCCGAGGGGCTACGCATCTGGCCTCGCGTCACCGACGGGCCGTCAGTTACCCGGAACCTCCAGACTGCCCTGAAGGCGCGTCGCGAGCGGCGCAAATTGCGGGGCGTGTATTGCAGCCTGGAAAGCAACACCACGCTGGAACGCATCCTTCACCCCTACGCGGTCATCTACCGGGCGCAGGCGCACTACATCGTGGCCTACTGCGAAGAGCGCCGGGCAGTCAGGACATTCCGCCTGGACCGCTTCACGGAACTGGAGGTGCTCCCGCAGGCGGCGGAGGTCGACGATGACTACGATCTGGAGGAGCATTTCGCGGGGGCTTGGGAAGTCGTCGGCGGGCGCAAGCACACGGTGAAGCTGCGCCTCAGCGGGAAGGTAGCGCAGCGCCTGTCCCAGGCATGCGTCCACCCCAGCCAGCAGATCCTCAGCTGCACGGAAGATGCCCTGGAGATGCAGTTGAACGTGGCGTTGACCGAGGAGTTCGAAGGCTGGCTCCTGAGCATGGGCGGAAGCGTCGAGGTCCTCGCCCCGCAGACGCTGCGCTCGCGCATCCGCGAACAGGCCCGGCAGCTGCTCGCGAACCACGGCGGCAACAGCGACGGCAGTTGATCGGCCCACCGGCTGATGGAGGCCTCCGCGACGTCGCCGTTTCATCGGCTGCCGACCGGTGCCACATGGCGTGCCGTTGCAGCCTGGATGTTCTCTCGGGCCGATACGCTGTAGCCAATTCTCCCCGCGAGGTGAAGGTCACCCACGGTGTTCCCCCCGCACCAAGACCAGACCTTCCTTGGTCCCGGGCGCGTAATCAGCGCGCAGTGCACGGCCGCGGTGGGGGTCGATTGGGGTGGCCGCCGGTGCGTACTGGGCGTGGAGTTGGCCAACCGTGAGAGCGCCACCAGTTGGCGGAACTTCCTGGGGCAGCTCTAGGAGCGGGGCGTGTGCGGCGTAGAGCTGGCCATCAGCGATGACCATCCGGGGCTGAAGCAGGTGATTTTCGAACTATTGCCCCACGCGGTATGGCAGCTCTGCTACGTACATTTCCTGCGCAATGCCGTCGACCATCTTCCGCGCAAAAGGGGCGACTGCCGCACGGATCTGGGCTGGGTCTCTGATCGGCGGGATCTGGAGGAAGCCCGGGGCGACATGGCTGGCATGGCCTGGCAAGTGGCAGGGCAGATACCCGAAGCCGTGCGACTGGGTGGAAGACAGAATCGAACAGACCTGCTCCTTCTACCGTTTGCCGCGCCAACATCACAGGCACGTGAAGCCCACCAACATGCTGGAGCGGTTCAACCAGGAGATCAAGCGGCGGACCCACATCGCGCGCACTTTCCCGAATGGCGCGAGTTGCCCGCGGCTGGTCCGGGCGCTGGCGGTGGAGATCCATGAAGAGTGACTCGAAGGGCCGCGCTACCTGAACATGCAGGTACTCAAGGAGCACAAGAAGGAGCAACCGCGGGCACTCGACGCGGCGTGACAAGCTCGGAGCGTGCAGCAAACGCGAACTTCAGGTCTATCGCTTTGGCATTACCGGCACACGTGGATAAGGCCCCGACAAGAGCCAGGACCTCCGCAGTGCCGCACAATGACCCGGCGGGCGTCCAGGTCGCTCCTCAGCGTTGCCCTATCCCCCCACATGGTACAGCCCACTTGGCACACAAGAGACTCAGCGAGCAAACCCAGGACGGATACCAACAACCCTTCTGCAGAACTTGACACATGCAACTGCGAAATGCCCAGGAAGGAGCCGTGGAAGTCGATGATGGGGGTGTTGCAGATCATGTTGTTGCCGGTCTCTGCCAGGCACATGTTCGCCCGTTCCGGGTGGCCGAGACTGTACTCGGCCCGCGGATGTCGCTACTGACTACGATGCCCTCCCCGCAGCGGTGCACCACATTGTTGGCGATGAGCACATCCGACCAGTAGCTCCAC
>JAGPGE010000499.1 GCA_018056145.1 Armatimonadota bacterium | reverse complement strand
TGACCCGCGGCAACGGCCGCCAGTTCGGCCTCGAACTGCTTCTGCAGTTCCAGAATCTTCGCCTCGTACTTCGCTTTCAGCTCTTCGATTGCGGCGTTCTTGTCCTGGGCGTAGACCGGTACGCAGACCACTACGGCCAGGGCCAGCACAGCGAGAACGACTCTCATGCAAGTACCCTCCCATTGGGTGAATTAGGGCACGCCTGCGATGCCCCGACGACATATGCAAAAGGGTGCGCGCGATTCCGCACGCACCCGTATTGCCACGTCTCCACGTGGGTTCCCGACGGCGCTCCGCCGCCGGTTCCAGGGTGTCTGTCAAGACTGGTTCTCGCCTGCTCACTTGCCGCTGCAAGTCGTTGGACCAACAACCGAACGAGCAGTTGCTCAAAGTCCGCAACTGCCCCTCAATCCACCGCCCGCAAGCCCTGGGCCGTTACCTCGAAGAACCGGATCTCATCCGGGCACTGCCCGCCCCGGTTCTTGAGGATGAATGCCCCTCGCCTGACCTTCGCGCCGTCAATCACGCGCCCCATCACGATGATGGTCGTCGCATTGGTGGTCAGGTCGTCCTCCTGGGTCTCAGCGGCGATCAGATCCGACAGGTCCACCTCGCGAGTGGTCTGCAGGAACATGGCCGCCAAGGCCTCGTGATCATAGGAGTTCGCCGCGACCTGCTCCTTGACCTCCAACCATTTTCCACGAAACAGTTCGCGCGCAACAAGATCATGCCGCTTGCGTAGAACCTTATGCAGCAGATACTCGAAAAGCTCGACCTGGATGGAGTCGCCCGCCTTGTCGAAGGGCTCGATTCCATCCACCACGCAGCGCCTCACGCCATGCACGAAGTGTCCGTAGTAGAAGGCCACCACCGACGACAGCTTCTCGTTGAGCACCCGTTTCCAGGCCCGCCACTCCTCGTCGGTCATGTTGTCGCGGACCACGCGCTTGCCGGTGTAGTTGAAGTTCGCGAAGTAGTCCACGCGGCGGAAAGACCCGTTCCAGATGGTGTCCGGGTCCACCTCGCCCAGCGCCATCTCCCAGTCAAACAATCGCCGGGCATACTCGGCATGCTGCTGGGAGTCCCCCCGCGAGGCCATGTCCAGTGCGATGCCCCGGCTGCCCTCCTGCTTCAGCCCCTCATTGAGAAACGACAGCCCCAGTTGGGTCTTGCCCACACCCGTCGCTCCGCGCACCACAACGAGTGTGCCCGGTTGCACTCCCCCACCCAGCATTTCGTCGATGAACGTCACTCCGGTTGAATACAGTTCGGCCAACTTCCTCACGTCCTGATACGGTGCGCACGGCAGTTACGCGCCGACGAATGAAATGTACTGGTAGATCGTGTGTCTGAGCATGTAGTACAGGGCCGCGACCACCGCAATCCGGTGCAGCCATGCAAGCAGCGCCGGCGCGCCCTTCAGGAATCCGGGCGTCCACTGACGCGAAACCCCAGTCAGCAAGATGAGAACAAAGAACGCCCCGGAAAGGCGCGGCGGAGCAAATCCCAATTCGAACTCGCCCTCTTGGATGCCTCTGCCGATCGCGTGGCCCACAGCCAGGGCAACCGCGATCGTTCCCGCCGCCATATGTACCCAGCGAAGCTTCAACCGGCGGCGAATCGGCCCCCTCCGGGCGATCAGGACGATGTACAGGCCACCGCACAGCGCGAGGAAGGCCACGCCGCCGCCGATGATCCCGGCGATGTGCACCCCGTCGATCCAGTTCGCGCCGTGTTCCTCATATTCCTCATCTTCTTCGTGTTCCTCGCCCGCCTCCTCATACTCCCCCGCGGCTTCTTGTGTCCCGGCGGCCTCTTCTCCATGCTCGTAATTGCCCTCGGCATGGCTCCCGTCTGCCGCCGGCGTTTCCCCCGTCTCCTGCGCCGTCACCCACGCCGCCGGGATGAGCGCAAGCACCGCCAGAACGAGCATCCCCTTCCACAGACCCACATCACCACTCCCTTTCAACTAGCCACACCAGTTCGCAATCGCCACCGCCAATGCCTTCGAGGCGCTGATGATATCCGCCAGCCGCACCTTCTCGCCCTGCCCGTGAGCCTCGCGAATATCCGAGGGCCCGAAGACGATGGTCGGAATACCCGCTACCTTGGCATACAGCGCGGCGTCACAGCTTACGTTCCACCCGAAAACCTCACTCTTCAGCCCCGCGCCCAGCGCCGCCTCGTGCATGGTCGTGACCACTGGGTGCTTCGGGTCGATCTCGTACGCGTCCTTCTTCAGCTTCGGATACGCGATCTCGAAATGTTCCTTGAGCCACTCATCATCAGTGCGCATGATCGCGGCTTCGAACTCCGCGCGCACCTGATCCAGGGTCTTATTCGGCAGGAAACCCACGCCGCCTTCCACCACGCACTCATCCGGCACCTTGGACGGCCATTGCCCGGCGTGGATCATGCCGATGCATACCTGCACCGGGTTCTCGTAACGGTCGAACAATGGGTTGCCCTTGCTCTGGGCGATGAGCTCCTCTTCGTACACCAGCATCCAGCGGATCGCTTCCATCATCTTCTCGATGGCATTGACGCCCTCATGCCGCCGGCCCATGTGGGTGGAGATGCCGGTGGTCTTCGCCCGGAACCACACCGCGCCGCGGTTCGCCGGGAAGACGTTCATGTCCGAAGCCTCACAGACGATGCACGCGTCGGCCTCCACGCCCTGGCGGATCAGGGACAGCGCGCCATTGCCGCCGGGCTCCTCCTCGAGAACGAGATGGACCTCCAGCTTCCCGGCGGGCTCGTAGCCCTGGGCCTTGAGCGCCTTGAGGGCCAGCAGGATCATGACCACGTCGCCCTTGCAGTCCATGGCGCCGCGGCCGGTGACGAATTCGCCGTCCCATTTCGGGTCGTAGCCGCCCCAGTCATCGCCGGGCACCACGTCCATGTGGGTGTTGACGATGAGACTGCGGCCGTCACGCTCCCCGCCCTGCACGCTCACGATATTGTGGCGCCCCGCGTACGAGCACTCGTTTTCATTGTGATTGTACAGGGGGTCATCCATGATGGAATCCGGGATTTCCCTAAGTTCGGCGGGGATGCCGAGTTCATCCAGCAGGCCCTTGGTGTAGGCGACCATCTCCTGCTCATGACCCTGGGTGCTGGGGTAGCGGATCATCTGCATGAGCCACTGGCGCGCGAGTTCGGCATCGGCCTCAATCGCGGCATGAAGCTGTTCGACATTGATCTTGTCAGACATCATTCTTCTCCAGCGTGTATGGATGATTGCGTTAGCTTCGAAGAGCTTGTAAGAGCGGGCTTGCCCGCGAAGTCGTTGGCCGTCCTGAGGGAAGGCTTCGCGGGCAAGCCCGCTCCCACAAGCAAGCCGGAGAGTCCCGCCTCCTGCCGCTGCGGGAGGCGCCGGCCGCTCTACGGGTCAGACCACTGCGTCAGGAAGCCGCGCACCTTCCGCCGACAGCTTCGCCACTCGCCCCTCACACGTTACCCCTTCTGCCCTCAATGCCGCCAGCATTGCGGACAGGACCTGCTCCGCGTTGTCCCCCGCGAAGGCGACTACCGTCGGCCCGGAGCCGCTCAGGGCGGTGGCATATGCCCCCGCTTCCCGGGCGGCCCGGGTGCATTGCTGCATGCCCTTCACCAGCGGCGCCCGGTACGGCTCGTGCAGGCGGTCTTTCATCGCCTGCCCCAATAGCTCCATGTCCCCCGACACCAGCGCAGCCAGAACCGCCGCCGCGTGGCAGGTGTTGAACACCCCGTCGGCGTGGGAGATGGTCTGGGGCATCACCTTCCGCGCCGCCTCGGTGCTCACCTCGTAGTCCGGGATCGCCAGGCATGCAACAAGCCCCGGCGGCGGTTCGAACCGCGCCACGCCCAGGCCCTCGTCATCCGTGCAGCAAACCGTCAACCCGCCCAAGAGCGCCGGGGCCACATTGTCCGGGTGCCCCTCGATCTCCACCGCAATATCCAGAATCTGCCGGTCGTCCAGTCCCGCCTCCAGCAGCGCATTGGCCGCCACGAGACCCGCGACTATCGCCGAACTGCTGCTGCCCATGCCCCTTGCGAGGTGGATCTCGTTATGCTGTTTCAGCCGCCATCCCGGCACGCTGCGGCCCACGAAAGCCGCCAGTTTCCCGGCGCTGCGCAGGATCAAATTCCGGCCGTCGGTCGGAAGAGTATCGGCGCCGAAGCCCGCAACCTCAACCCGCGTCTCTTCGGCCAGGCCCAGTTCCACGGTATTACAGAAGTCCAGCGCCATGCCCAGGCAGTCGAACCCCGGACCAAGATTGGCCGTGGTCGCGGGCGCCTGAACGGTCACGGTGCGCTCGAAGTCCATGCGGCGATGTCCTCCAATTGGCCCGGGCCGTGCCGGACCGCGATCATCACAAGAGCAGCATGCAGGCGCCCGTGGACACCTGGATCCCGTTGGCGCGAGCAAGCTCCACCGCCTCGTCGCATTCGGAGCCCGGCTGCATCCAGACCCGGGTGATCCCTGCTTCGGTACAATCGCGTACGATCTGAACCGTGGAGGCAGGCGGTGTCACGGTGATGACTCCCCCCACCGGCTCGGGAAGGTCGGCAACCGAGGCATATGCGGGCTCGCCCAGGATGTCCGTGGCCTTGGGGTTGATGGCGTACGCCCGGATACCTTTCGCCTGCAGGTGCTTCCAGACCTGGAACCCGAAACCCCGCCCGTGGCGTGACACTCCCGCCACCGCGAGAG
>JAGPGE010000498.1 GCA_018056145.1 Armatimonadota bacterium | reverse complement strand
CGTGGGTGCAGAACGAACCGATGCCCCCGCAGCTTCTGTACTGGGAGCCCGACTACGGTGGCGCTGTGGATGGCGATGACCGTGCGCGACGGGTGTCGAGGAACGTCCCTTACGAGTACCACTTCAGGTGCTCCTGCGGGACGTCTTCGGCCGAACTCACGCTGTGGGTCATCGGGATCGACTTCAACCTCGCCAGTGATGAGATCTACGTCAATACCGACGATGACGACGTCAGTAGCGCGCAGGACAAGAATGAGTCGCCGGTCATCAACGAGAATGACATGACCACGATCCGCCCCGAAGTCCTGCCCACCAACGCTCCCATCTTCCTCGAAGGCCAAGTCACCATTACCGGGAGCCCCGGCATCGCTCTCTGGGAGGACGATCAGAAGACTACCGCGCCATACGGGGTCTGGCTAAACTCGTGTCCCGACTGCCTGTGAGTCGAAGGCACCCAGGTGAGTTCCACCACCGGTGACCGGACGATTACCCTCCAGTGCTCCGTGGCAGCCAACTACTGGGACTGGATCTACGGCACCGGCGAAACCGGCTACTGGTACCCCGGCGGCGGGATGCAGTGGGATTTCGAGGAGCAGGTGCACCTCACCGTCCTGCCTCGCGAAGGCAATTCGGAAGCCTATCTCAGACTGTTCACGAATGAGGGCCTGACCAATGAGATCACGAACAACACGCCCATCGGCGGCACGGTCTATCCAACGCTCTATGTAAAGATCGGCCCCGGCGAGAGGGTCAAGGGCGGCACCAGCACCGTGACCGTCCGCGTGCACGACCTGTACGACAACTACGATCCCGGCACCACCGTGGACTTCGACACCCAGGTGGACATGGTCTCCGCGACGGGCTGGCAAGTCGAGCAGCCCGACCACTCCTGGATCGACGCCACCTGCGGCCCGGCGGCCATCGACAACAAGGAGGGCGCCGACCCGATCCTGTACCGCCGCAAGCTGACCTGGGACACCACCAGCCTCCCGACCCGGGGCAATGGCTTGCACACTATCGGCACCACGGCCAAGGTCCGGTTCGAGGAATGGGTGGTCAATGAGGGCTGGACCAACGACTACGAATGCGGCCCCTGGAATCTGAAGCCCGATGTCGAGAACCTGTACCTCGGCGACCGCACCGGAAACGGGGTGTACATCACGGGCGTGAAGGTGACAGAGGGCACCATCGATTACTTCAAGTGGGATCCCGATGCAGGCCCCACCCCTGTCGACGCCGAAGATCGAGTTCAAGATTCGGGATGCCGACCCGGGTGATCGGTACGAGTGCATCGTCTACTACCGGAGCACCAGCGGCGCGCGGACATGGGGGGACGGCCCGCATTGGGCGGCCACGAAGACAATCGACCAGAACATTGGCCCATCTATCCCGGTGACCATCAATCTGGCGGACGCAAATGTTCCGGGACACCTCGACCCGGCAGTGCACGGATGGGGCACTTACACCTTCGATGTCGTGGTGGTTGAGTACAAGGGCGGGGTGCAGGTGGATCGCTACGCGCTCAAGGAGCCCTACTGCCTGTGGGTGCCTTCTGAGACTCCCGAGACCCCAGCGCGTCCCGGACACACGTGGTGGGTCCAGATGCCCACTGGCAGCGGCGCGGATGAGTTGCGCGTCGCATACTGGCTCAACGACCAGTGCCAACGGGACGCAGCGGACACGTCGGTAACGACGGTAGACCCATTCCTACACGAGCGGAAGACAGTCTCCGTACCCACGGGCCTTGAGCTCATGCACGGGGGGACTGACGCTAACGAGGATGGCCAGATGGACGGTGTCTGCGCATACCTTTTCGCCCTCGGCGACGCTGGCGGTGTATGGCGGGTGATCTGGACAGGGACAGATGCCTGCGGTCCCCACACGCCCCACCGCCGGACCCACGATGGGCAGAGGATGCTTGCGGCAAACGGCGCGGAAGACATCTCAGGGCCAGGCTTCACAGTACAAGTCGAGGAGGACTGGATGGTACGGACAGACGACCAGCGCGCTCTCAGAACCAACGCCAGTAGTTGCGTGTTCATGGCACCGTTTGAGGACTGCGGGAAGAAGCTCCGGCGGCTACACTACGGCAGCGGCCGAGTGCCGTACAGGCAGTTCATACCGACACGGAATGAACGCATCACGTACTCAAAGGACCACTTCTGGTGGTACGACCATCGTGCCAAGGGGTTCATGCACCTGATCGGGGCAGACCGCATGGAGCCCAACGCGACCGTATCCGGCTATTCAGGCGCGCTCGAGCGCTACTGCTACGTGTTCGTCGGTCAGCTCGAATGCGATCCAGAGGCGATCATGATCAGCGCGATCCATGAGACAGGTCACCAGTTTGCCACACCCGACCACGAAGACCCGGAGAACTGGCCCAGGACCCACCTCGGGGGCTACTGCGCGATGTGCTCAGCCATGGCAAGCATTGGTATTGACCCGTGGTTCTGCACCAACTGCAAGCTGAGGATTCGTCTATACCGCTGGAGGTGAAGTCCGTGGTACCGATGGTACACCAACGGGCTCTCTGCGTGGGTCGTCTGCTGCGAGTCGGCATGGTGGTAGCCGCGCTGGGGGCTGTCATTGCTGTCTCGCCGACCTCGGGGGCGGACGAGACGGCGCGCCCCGTGGCGTCGGCTCTTGCCACCATGCTGGACAGCAGATGCGCGCCCGACCCTGGGCCATCCGGGGTGACGTGCACAGAAGCAACGCCTGACCGACTGACGTACAGGCTCCCGCCGGAAGACAACGCGATGGTGGGGGACGGTCTACTCGCCACGGGGACAGGAACCGCGAAGCTCGAGCTGCGACCTCAGTACGTGAGCGATCTGGTCGTCGGAAGCACCGTCGTGGTACCTCCGAGAAGCCGGGCTGCCCGCGGCGAAGCGCGGGCGGCAATGACGGACTTCGTGGTCCGCAACTACGGGCACCTGTTCAGCGAAGACGCGACGTTGGAACTGTCGCAGCCGCTGATCGACGTCGATCTGGACGGATGCTGGCGCTTCATCTGGGTCGCGCCGTCTGGGCCGAAGCCAACCCTCTACGTGCGTGCGGACGTGAGACCCTACGACGGGAAGCTGGTCGCGCTGGCAGCGCGATACCGGCCGGACTTCTGGCAGACGGAAGGCGGGGTCTCACCCGGCGAGGCGGTGTCCGCGGCGCTGCAAGTGGCTAAGGAGAGCGTGCCGGACGCGCCTCATCCTGTCGTCACGAGCATCTACTGGGATGACCCAAGGATTGATGGCGCCACTCGGCGGATCTACCTGGTAGGGCTCGCCCTTGGCGCCGCTCCCGCGCGGCCGTACAGGACAACAGTGTTTGTGGATTCCTTGAGCGGGGATCCTCTCTCTCGCCAGTTTGCTCTCCACCGGCGCCGCGAGTATGATGCCTGGGGCGTCGACTGGTCCGTGACTCAGGCCCGCAGCCCTGTGGCTGATCGATGGCCGAGCTGGACAAGGTACGGGATGCTGTACATCTCCCTCCGACGACCTGCGGATGTTCCTGCCGAGCAGCCGGTTGCCCCGCTGCTCCTCCTGGCCGGTCCTTCAGATACGCCGAAGTACGTGACCTTGAACGCGGTGAACGGCGTATCCCTCGCCGATGCAGACTACGACGTCTGCGCCGCAGTCTTCGATGACGGCAGCGGAGCGCTCCTCGACCTGGCCAACGGCACGCACGCTCCGATCGCGTCCTCCAAGCGCCCCATACTCGATGTGGCGGTCGACAGAGCGGGGCTGCTCGCCTACTCGGCGCATCGTCGCCATGGAGACGAGGATATCTTCACGCGGGAATGGCATACCGAGGATGGTCTGTCTGCGGGGCGCGAGAACAGAGCCCTAAGGCTGGACGGGCTTGACGCTCGCCCGCTCCTCGATCAGGGCAGACACTCTGTGCTCTTCGCGCACTGGCTGCCGCGCCCTGCCGCAGCCTCGGAGCTACCGAACTGGGAAGTCCTGCGCGTGGACCTCGCGGAGCGCGGTCCGGCCGTCCCGGCACCGGAGCGAGTGATTGGGGGGCTTGGCGAAGTCAGTCGCATGAGCCGCTTCCCGGACGGACGTCTTCTGGTCTGGCATGGGGGTGGGTTGGATATTGTTGATCCTGAAGCGAAGACGAAGGAGCCGCTCGACCTGCCGCCCCTGCGTGACCCAGAACTGCCCGCCGCCCGACCTGCGCTGAAGCTGCGCGATCCGGCGGTCAGCCCCGACGGCAAGCTGCTCGCCTTCAGCGGGTATCGCGACTCCGGCGATCCTGAGCACGGGACCGGCTGGTATATCTACACCTGCAACCTCGATGGTTCCGACGTTAAGCGCATCACGCCACTTGAGGACGATCCGGTGGAGCCCTACGTGTTCCCTGAGACAGGCAAGACCGCCTTCGATGTCGCCAGGGAGATTGCCGAACAACAGAAGGACCAACAGGAGGGGGAATAGATGGTCCGATCAGCAGCCGTTGCGGTGGCAGTTGTCGTCTTGGTCGGTGCCCTTCCCGCCGAGGTGGACTTCGAGCCGTACCGGGAGGCGATGGCGGCGCTGCTCGCCGACGAGGCGACGCCGGAGATCACGCTGCTCGCCAAGCTTAGTCCCCAGGGTCTGCCCAATGACCCCGCAGGGCCGAGCCTGGGGGGCTTCGCGCCCACCGCTCAAAACCGCGCAATCGCCGGCTGGGGTGTCGTGGTCCCGAAGGCCAGTACGCTGGTATGG
>JAGPGE010000497.1 GCA_018056145.1 Armatimonadota bacterium | reverse complement strand
ACCGCAGGCGGTCGCTCCCGGCGCACAGGGGCCGCACACGGAACTCACGCCACCGTGGGGCCCCGTGTCCTGGACGGCGGACACACCCCACGGCTTGGGATGAGGTGGGCACGAAGCCCGGTGCGAGATGCGCCATTGCCTTAGGTGCGGGATGCGCCATTGCCTTAGGTGCGGGATGTGCGCGGCGACCGCAGGCGGTCGCTCCCGGCGCACAGGGGCCGCACACGGAACTCACCCCACCGTGGGGCCCCGTATCCTGGACGGCGGACACACCCCACGGCTGGGGATGAGGTGGGCACGAAGCCCGGTGCGAGATGCGCCATTGCCTTAGGTGCGGGATGTGCGCGCCGTCCAGCGCACAGGGCCCCGCACACCGAACATCGACATCGGTGGCTGGGCTTTCTGAGCTGATCTCTGCGCCCAGGGGGGAACTGTGCGTGCCTCTGCGCATGCCGTCACGCCGTGAACTTTCAGGGCCCGGCCAGTTGCTTGTGACGATCGCCGTCGAGCCCCGGCGACCGGTCTTCACTTGCCCCCGCACGGTCGATCTGTGTGTCGTGGAGCTGTGCCGTGCCGCGCGTAGGGGCATTTGCGCCATACCGGCGTACTGCTTCATGCCCGACCATGTTCACATGTTCATTCAAGCGACGCACCAGGATGCGGACGCATGGCTCACGATAGTTGAGTTCAAACGGACAACGAGCCAACGCCTCTCGGATGGCAGTGAGATGGTACGATGGCAGCCAGGCTGCCACGTCTCGGTACCGGATTCCGCCGGGGGCGTGGATGCGGTATGCGCGTACGTGTGGAACAATCCGGTCCGTGCAGGGCTTGTGACCGACTGGAGAGACTACAGGTTCTCGGGCTCTCTGGCGCTCGGGGGAGTCGGTGGCTGCGAGATCCACTGACGCACCAGAGGGGCTCCGTGCGAGATGTGCCACTGCCTTAGGTGCGGGATGTGCGCGGCGACCGCAGGCGGTCGCTCCCGGCGCACAGGGCCCCGCACACGGAACTCACGCCACCGTGGGGCCCCGTGTCCTGGACGGCGGACACACCCCACGGCTGGCGATGCAGTGGGCACGAAGCCCGGTGCGAGATGCGCCATTGCCTTAGGTGCGGGATGTGCGCGGCGACCGCAGGCGGTCGCTCCCGGCGCACAGGGCCCCGCACACGGAACTCACGCCACCGTGGGGCCCCGTGTCCTGGACGGCGGACACACCCCACGGCTGATCGGCGTTTGTCCCTCCCCTACAGATCCCGCACGTCCATCTCGATGACTCGCGGCAATGGGCGCCTGCGCGGCCGGTTCATCCCGCGCGCCAGGATATAGCCCGTCACGAATCCGCCGATATGCGCCCAGTAAGCCACCGCCGCGCCCGGCCCGAGAATGCTCCCCAGGCCCGCGAACAACTGCAGCACGAACCACAGGAAAATGAAGAACCCCGACGGGATCTCCAGAATCGTGATGAAGATGAAGAGAACCACCAGTGTGCGGATCGACGCCCCCGGCACCAGCACGAAATACGCGCCCATCACCCCGGCGATAGCCCCGCTGGCCCCCACAAGACCCCGATCAAGCGACATCGGGTTCAAAATGAGCCCGAACACCGCCGACAGGCTATGCGCAAGTGTAGCCACGATGCCGCAGAACAGGTAGAAGATCAGGTAGCGCACATGCCCCATGCGATCCTCGACGTTGTCGCCGAAAACCCACAGAGCCAGCATGTTCGAAGCGATGTGCAGCAGGCCGCCGTGGAGGAAGATGGAGACAAGCAGCGTCTGGAAGGCGAAGGTCGGTCCCACGCTCAGCAATTCCCGCGAAAGCAGGTACGCGGGCTTGAAGGCCATGCGATCCGCGAAGCCCCGGTCCACCCATTCGTACACGAACAGGGCGATGCAGACCAGGATAATCGCGACATTGACGTAGGGAATGGTGCGCGAGCGGATGTTGTCTGATAGGGGTATCATTGAGGTTAGGGGTGGAGGGGACGGGTCCGCCGTCCCCTCCGATGCAGATGGAACGCTACATCATGCCGCCCATTCCACCCATGCCGCCCATTCCACCCATGTCGGGCGAAGGCATGGGCGGTTCGTCCTTCTCGATCTCGGCAAGCAGACTCTCGGTGGTGAGCACCATGCCGGCGATGCTTGCGGCGTTCTCAAGGGCCGAGCGGGTGACCTTCAGCGGATCGGTGATCCCGGCCTTGAGCATGTCCTCGAACTCGCCGGTGGCTGCGTTGAAGCCGATTTTCGCGCCCTTCTTCGCTGCCTGGGCGACGATGACCGAACCCTCAAAGCCGCCGTTCTCGGCGATCATGCGCATCGGCTGAGCCAGCGCGCCGCGGATGATCTCCACACCGATCTTCTCGTCCTCATCGGTGACCTCAAGCTCATCCAGCGCCTCGGCCGAATGCAGGAGCGCAGCGCCGCCGCCGGCAATGATGCCCTCCTCCACCGCCGCGCGCGTCGCCGACAGCGCGTCCTCGACCCGGTGCTTCTTCTCCTTCAGCTCCGTCTCGGTGGCCGCGCCGACTTCGATCACCGCGACGCCGCCCGACAGCTTCGCCAGGCGCTCCTCGAGCTTCTCGCGGTCGTAGTCGGAATCGGTCTCGGCGATCTGCCGGCGGATCTGCTCGATGCGGCCCTTGATCGACGCGGGACTGCCCGCGCCCTCGACGATGGTGGTATCGTCGGCAGTCACGGTTACGCGACCCGCGCGGCCCAGCTGATCCAGACGGATGCCGTCAAGCTTCAGGCCCAGGTCCTCGGTGATGAAGGTGCCGCCGGTGAGGATCGCGATGTCCTCGAGCATGGCCTTGCGGCGGTCGCCGAACCCGGGGGCCTTGACCGCCACGGCGTTCAGCGCGCCGCGCAGCTTGTTGACGACGAGAGTCGCCAGCGCCTCGCCCTCCACGTCCTCGCAGATGATCAGCAGCGGACGCCCGGCCTGAAGCACCTGCTCAAGCAGCGGGATGATGTCCATGGCGACGCTGATCTTCTTCTCATACAGGAGGATGTAGGGATTCTCGAGGATCGCCGACAGGTTCTCGCGGTTGGTCATCATGTATGGGGACAGGTAGCCCTTGTCGAACTGCATGCCCTCGACAAGCTCCAACCGGTCCTCGATGCTCTTGGACTCCTCGACGGTGATGACCCCGTCCTTGCCCACTTCGGTCATCGCGTCGGCAACCATCGCGCCGACAAGCTCGGAGTTCCCGGCGATGGACGCCACGTTGCGCATCTGATCCGGGGTCTTCACCTCAACGGCCATGCCCCGCATCTTCTCGACGGTCGCGGCAACTGCCTTGTCCATCCCGCGCTTCACGAACATCGGGTTCGCCCCGGCGGCAATAGCCTTCAGGCCCGCGCGGAGCATGGACTGCGCGAGAACCGTGGCGGTGGTGGTTCCATCGCCCGCCACGTCGTTGGTCTTCGACGCCACTTCCTTGAGAAGCTGGGCGCCCATGTTCTCGAAGCGGTCCTTCAGCTCGATCTCCTTCGCCACCGTCACGCCATCCTTGGTGATGGTGGGCGATCCGAACTTCTTCTGCAGCAGAACATTGCGGCCGGCAGGCCCAAGCGTCACCTTGACCGCGTCAGCAACGATGTTCGCGCCGCGCTCCAAGGCCCGGCGCGCAGCCTCATCGTACAGAATCTCCTTGGGTGGCATAACTTCACCGTCTCCTTGTGGTCATCTCTTCTGCACACCAGTCGCTCGGCCACGCGCGAGATCCGCCGGCCAGTGCGGGGGCAGGCTACTCGTCGTCTTCGAGCGTGGCATAGATCATGTCGGCGTCGATGATGATGAGTTCCTCACCATCCGACTTGACCTCGGTCCCACCGTACTTCGCGAACATCACGTGGTCGCCTTCCTTCACGTCAGGCGACACTACACTGCCGTTGTCCAGCCGGCGACCTTCGCCCACTGCAACGACGGTTCCGAACTGCGGCTTCTTCTTTGCGCTTTCCGGCAAGTAGATCCCGCCCTGGGTGGACTCAGCCTCGTCAGGGCGCACAAGAACGCGATTGCCCAGAACCTTGAGAGCCGTAATGCGCACCTCCCTTCATTTCCTGCAGCGTTTTCGCAGCCAGTGAGAGCGGACGACAGGCGCCCGCGTCGAGCCTCAGGCCAGCCGGCCATCCTCAAGCCGGGTGCGTCATGATACCCGTTTTGACGCCTCTATGCAAGGTCTTAGCACTCCTGCCGGGGCAGTGCTAAGACCCGCGGAGACGCCCCGTCGCTTCACGCCTTCTGCCGCGTCACTTGCCGCTTCCTTCGCCCCCACCGAGGGCGAACAGCACACCGATGACAGCGCCGAGCAGGATCGCCACCACCGGATTGCTGGTCATCGGTCACCCACCGCCCGCGCAGGCCGAAGCCCTGTGCAGGCCGTAACCCACCGCCGCCCCGATCACCCCTGCAAGCACAACCTTCAACCAGAGCAAGTCCTCACACGCCTTTCGCGTTTCGTCTGTGGATGCGGGGCCCTGCGCGCCGGGAGCGACCGCCTCCGGCCGCCGCGCACATCCCGGCCCTCACCAGTTCACGCAACACGCGCCTGAACCGTTCACGCAACACGCGCCTGAACCGTTCACGCAACACGCACCTGAACCGTTCACGCAACACGCGCCTGAACCGTTCACGCAACACGCGCCTGAACCGTTCCTGCGACACGCAACTGAACCGTTCACGCAACACGCACCTGAAC
>JAGPGE010000496.1 GCA_018056145.1 Armatimonadota bacterium | reverse complement strand
GAGCAACATATCCCAGCCGAAGGCCGCGATCGCGCCAGACACGATGCTCTTGTAGTACCCGCCGGCCTGAAGCTGGTCGGGGAAGTTGGTCCGGGCGTTGACAACCTGGTTCTCGTAGGCGGCCACCTGGTCGTCGAAGTCGGGCAGGCCGTACTCGGCGATCGGGTCGAAGGCCCAGACTTCTTCGGGCGTGGTGAAAGGCGACGTCTTGGGCTGGCGCAGGTCGCTGCCGTCGGCGGCATAGATCGCGTGGCCCATGTCGGTGACCCGGCCCCGGTTGCCCCAGTCCTGGAACAGCCCGTCGTTGGTCCCCCACAGGAAGTCAAAGCCCCAGATTTCGTAGAGCTTGCGGCTGCGGTTGGGGTCACCGGGTGGGAAGCCGGTGATGCGGGTCACGTAGTCCACGTGGTAGTCCACGCTGTATTCGGTATGTGCGAACCGGGGGGTGGGCTTCAGGTTGATGGTATCCAGAGCGAGTTGGCGGCTCATGTGAGGCTCCTTCCGGGAGTTGCGGATCTTCCGACGGCACATCAGTGCTGCCGGAGTCTCCGCGTGACCTGCGTGGTTCGCCATGGATGCGCAGGTTCCTCCTTGCCCGGAGACCAGGCCGGCAGGCCATCCACCGTCGCGGGGCGAATATCCGTGTGCTCTCACACCCGACGGCCATCGTGGAGACCGAAATGCCCCGACTTCCCCAAGCCCCGATCCCTCCTCAGACAGACCTGCGCGACATGCTGCGGGCGTATCTCGTGCGCCGCAGTCTCCAGTGCATGGAACGCGCTGCGGAGCGCCGAAAGAGGGCAATCCGGGACGGCGCGGCGGAGGCGTACCGCGAGGCCATCACCACCGCAGTCCGGGGGTTCTACGGGGCCCTTCCGGTCGGGCCTGATGCGGAACCGGTACGTGCGCGGCTGGTCAGCGCCCACGACCGCGAAGGGTACCGCCTGGAGAATGTGCTCTTCGACTCCTTCCCCGGCTGGGAAGTCAACGCCACCGTGTACGTGCCCCGCGGTTTCGCGCCGCCGTACCCCGCGGTGGTGGTTCCGGTGGGGCATTCGGGCAAGCAATTCGAGAGCTACCAGCTTCCGTGCCAGTTTTTCGCCTGTAGCGGGTATCTCGCCGTTGTCTTCGATCCGCCCGGGCAGGCGAGCGAGAAGCAGCCCGGGAACGATCACTTCACGGATGGCGTGCGCTGCTATCCGGTGGGGGAGACCTCGAGCCGGTACTTCGTCGCGGACGCCCTGCGCTGCATCGACTACCTCGAGACACGGGAAGACGCGGACATGAGCCGGGGAGTAGCGATGACCGGCGTTTCCGGCGGCGGGACCACAACCACCCTGGCGGGACTGCTGGACCCGCGCGTGACAGTGCTGGGGCCGTCCTGTTGCGTGACGGCGCTGGCGGACCTGGACATCTCCCAATGCTATGCGGGCTGCCCCGAGACCCACATGTGGCGCCGCTACGCGGAAGGAATCGACGAGATCGACCTGATCTGCGCCGCATTCCCCAGGCCTGTCTTGCTGATGGCAGGCGAGCAGGACGAAGTGTTCCGCATCGATGACGTGCGCGCGTTAGCCGATGAAGCGCGCCTGTTCTACGCATCCGCGGGCATGTCCGAATGCATCCGGTTTTTCGTGGATCCGGGAGGGCACGCGTACTCGCTTGCCCAGGCCCGACAGTTCGTGGCGTTCATGGACCATTGGCTCGCCGTCGGCGCGAGGCCTCCCTGCGACCTGCCGGACGAAGCCTTCATCATGGACGCGTACGAGGACGTGCGCTGCTATCCGCGCACCGATGTGAACATGCGAACGCTGAGTGTGGCGCGAGCGAGGGAGCTTCGAGAGAAACGACGGCCCACAGCGGAGGACATCAGACAGGCCGCGACACAACTGGCGCAGGTCGAGGACCTGGAACGAGCGCCGCAGGCCGAAGCCGGCGAGCAGTTCCGGCTCTGGACCCACTACTGGCAGCCGGTGATGCTCCGGCCCGAGGCGGGAATCGAGCTGCCGGCCACGTTCATCCGGGCTGACAGTGACAAGCCCGCTCCCACGCTTATCCACTTCGACGACTCGGGCAGGCATCGCCTCATCGGACGCAACGGCCCGCTCATGAGCGCGATCCGCTTCATCGAGCGCGACCGGCCCGGCGCGAATCTGCTTGCCGTGGACCTGCGCGGGTGGGGCGACACTGAGCCGAATCTCTACCCGTACGAGGCGGCGGGATGGGGCGGCATTGACCGCTACCTGGCGTACACTTCCGCCGCGCTGGGTGACTCGGTGCTTGGGATGCGCATACGAGATGGCCTCGCGGCGCTGACATTCGCGCGGCGTGAGCCGAGCGTTGATGACGCGCGCATCGTCGTCTCCGGTTGCGGCGCGGGGGCAGTGGTTGCCATGCATGTCGCGCTCATCGGTGCGCCACTGCACGGGCTGGCCGTCTGGAACCGGCCCGAGAGCTTCGAGGCACTGGTTGCCGATGAGCCCCAGCGCTGGCCGCAGGATCTGTTCGTGCCCAACGTACTGCTGAGCTACGACCTGCCCGAACTCCTCGCCGCGCTGAAGTGCTCCGTGATCGATCTGGCCGGAACTGAGGATGGCGCGCGGGGCGAGCTTGTCCCAGCGCTGACGCGACTGTTGTTCGGCTCCCAATACTAGCGATGGATGGCCTGAGGTGTTGCCCGATGGGAACCAACGGAATCGCGCCGAGCGTGCTGGGGATGTGCCTGCTCCTGCTGGCGCAGGTGTGCTTTGGTGACGCGCCGGCGGTGAACGTTCCCTTCGCCCACAAGGCGCCGCGGCTTGACGGACGCCTGGGCGACCCGGCGTGGGAAAGCGCAGCGGTGATCCGGAACCTGTACAAGCGAGGCAACCGGGACCAACTGCCGGAGGCGACGGAGTTCCGCCTACTGCACGACGGAGAGAGCCTGTGGGTTGGCGTGCGATGCAGTGAGACCGAGCCCGGCTACCCGGAGGCTCACCCGCGGAACCCGACCGACGACCTTTCCCTGGACGACTCGGTGCAGGTCATCCTGGGGACAGCGGATCGGAACGATGTTTCGCGCGAGGTTCTCAATATGGGCGGCTACGAGAACGCTCTCGAGCAGCCTGTTTCGGCGGCGGATCACTACTACCAGTTCACGGTGAACTCCGCGGGTGCGCGGGCGCGGACCTACAACGAGAGTGCGCTTGAGCGCCCGCTCTTTGAGGCGAAAGTGGCGCGTCTCAGGGGCGCTTGGACTGTGCAAATGCGCATTCCTCTGGCATCCGCCGGCATCGAGGGCGTCGAAGGCCTGCCCATCTTCGCCAACTTCTTCCGCTTCCGCCCTCCGGATATGGCTGCCTGGCACTTGCCCTCTTTTGGCGGATATGCTCCCATGCCTTTCGGCACGCTGAAGCTGCTTGCCGAGGGCGAAGGGGATCAGCGCACCGTGCAGGAGGCAGCGGCCCCGAAAGTCTCCGCGCCTGCCCCGGCACGCGCGCAGGCGAAGATCGCCTGGTACCCTCTCTCGCGCCGGGTGGCGGCGGACATCACCGCCGGCTCCCAGGATGCCGGAGCATCGGCCTTCCTGCGCGTGCCCGGAGTGGGGGAGAAGCGCGCGCGGGTGGATGCGGGCAGCACTGGACGCCTCATTCTCGATGTGCCCGAAGCGGTCTCGCTGCCCTGCAATGCGGAGGCCAGTCTCACGGATGCGGACGGCTCGGTCCTCGCGTCCGCCAGCCGCGAACTTGGGCCTGTGGATGAGCCCGAATGGTTCGGGACCGATGCAGGCATCGACTTCGTGGACGCACGAATTCCCATGCCGTGGACTGCGCCATCGGTGCGCGAAGATACGATCTCGCTTCTTCCGGGCGACATGACATTCGCACCCTGCGGTCTGTTCGGTTCGGTAACACGCGCCGATGAGGAACTGCTGGCCGGCCCGGGGGAGATCATCCTGTCGATCGCCGGACAGCAGGCGCCGCTTATCCCGCACAGGCTGCGTGTCTCACGACGCGGCAACAAAGCAGGCGCCGACGCGACGCTGCTCATTCCCGGCGGGCGCGTGGAATTGAGCAGCCAGGTGGAGTTCGACGGGTTCACGGTCTGCAAGCTGCGGGTGAGAGGCGTCGATCCGCAAGCCATCGATCATCTCGCCCTCCAGTTCCCGATCCGGCCGGAGAACGCCCGGTTCGTGCACACGCTGCTGGTGCAGGATGTGGCGAAGCTCACCGGGTTTGGGTGGGAGGGGCAGGCGGGTCCGCTGTGGGTCGGTGGACATGAGCGCGGCCTGGCCTTCGACTTCGACACCCCGTTGTTCCTGTCCGAACGCCGGCGCTCGCAGATGCAGGTGATCGAGGAACCCGGCCGGACGCTGCTGCGGATCAATCTGGTGGACGGCGCGGGACAGGTGCCGGAAGAGGGCCACGTGTTCCGGTTCTTCCTGCAGCCCACGCCGACGAAGCCGGTCTCGCTGCGCAAGGGTGGCCTCGCGCAGACTTCGCTGTGGTTCGAGGAGTGGTCGGACCACGAGGGCTACCCGGACCTGAAGAAGATGCCGGAAGTGAAGCGCCGCGCGGAAGAGGCCCACGCGCAGGGCAAGCCTTGCCTGCTGTACTTCAACAGCATGCTGGCCGAAGACTCCCCCGAGTTCGCCGAGTTCCGCGAGGAGTTCCTGGTGCCTCCAGGGCATATGTGGTACAAGCGCGCCTATGACCCCGGGCGCGACGTGCC
>JAGPGE010000495.1 GCA_018056145.1 Armatimonadota bacterium | reverse complement strand
TGTCCGGCCGGACGCTCTCTGCGGAAACCGGGCTGTGCAGCCGGCGACGATATGAGCGCAACAGGTCGTCGATTAGTGACCTTTGTTCACGGAAAATAGACAAAAAAGACGGAATATCCCAAGCCTAGACGGATGCGCCCCGCACTGGGTGCGGGGCGCACGGATTGCCGGGAACGGTCTCGCGTGCGCTCCGGATCCCTGCAGACCATCCTGGACCCGAACGGGCAGCGCGACCGGAGACTTGCCGCTACTGGACCGGGCCCGCCGACTGAAGACCGGTCTCGATCTTCTCCGCCTTGGGCGCTTCGCGCGTGTCCCCTTCCGCCTTCTCGTCCCCAGCCTTGGCAGCGCTCTTCTTGGTCGTCTTCTTCTTGGGCGTATCGGCCTTCTTCTCGCCGTCGTCCGACTTGCTTTCGGACTTCTTCGCGCCCTTCTTCTCTACCCTATCGTCCTTGGGCTTGTCCCCTTCGGCCTTCTTGCCCTCATCAGCCTTGGTCTTGTCGGCCTCAGGCTGCTTCTCTTCGCCGGCCTGGGGCGTGGCGCCCGTAGCAGTCGCCTCGGCCTCGGCTACGCCGCCGGAACCCGCGAGTTCGAGGATGCGGGCATTGACCTTGTCGTTGAACTCGTCGCGCTCTTCCTCCAGGGCCTTCACTTCGCCCGCCAACTTGTCGGCGCGCTCCTGGAGTTCGGCCGCCTTCTCCTTGTACTGGTCGAGTTCGTCGATGACCTTCTTCAGGTCTGCCTCGCGCGACAGGGCGTACTGGGCCTTGTCGGTATCGCGGGCGCTGTTGGCCATCGCGGCCATATCGCTCCACTTATCGCGCGCAGCCGCAAGCTGCTTGTAGGCGTTCTCAACATCGCCCTCGTTGGCGAACTCGGATGCCTTCTCGATGTTCTCGCGGATCGTCTGCTCCTGGGTCTGGTACGTTATCTCGCGCTGGGCACGAGCTTCCTTCTCTGCCTTGATGCGCTCCTGGCTGATCTTGATGCCGCCGAAAATGGCGATCAAGGCGATGACCAGGATGAACAGGATCCAGGCGACGGGACCGCAGCTCGACGACGACTTGGGAGCGACTCGTTCGATCTCTATGTCGAGTTCCTCCTCGTCTACGACATCGGGTTTCGGCTTCGGGGCCGCTTTCTTCGGCCTCGGCTCTTCCGCGGGCTTCTGCTCTTCAGCTTTCGGCTCGTCGCCGGACTGAATGTCGTCCTTCTTGTCCTCGGACATGGAGAATCGCGCTCCCCACCGACAGAGGTTGTCGGGAATGGAAATGCACCCAGCGGACGTGAAGTATACGGAAATCGTGTCGCCAAGTCAAGGAAACCCAGGGGCAATGCCCGCGAAGCCGGACGCAGCCCCTGGAATCAGCCGGCAAAGAGCCCCACAAGCCCCGACAGGGGGCGACAGAAGCAGCAGTTGGTTGTGTCGCCCCCATTCGGGGGCTCAGGAGCGGGTTCGGGCCGGAATCCACGGGTTCCGTTTCGCTTGGCTCCACTCCACCCGGAGCTATAGGCTGCCGCTCGCTTCGCGGACTGTGAGGCAAGACTCAGGACCCGAAGGCCTGGACATGCTCAGCCCGGCGATCAGATGACAGGTGAATGTCCACAAAATCGAGTCCGCCCACCATCACCGGACGGGCGGGTGCGCAGGCCACTCCGCCGGCGGTCAGTTACGTGCTGGCCCCTCCACCGACTGGTCCGCAGGGGCAGTCGGGCCAACCCGATGCACACCGGGGAGGTCGCTAAGGGTCGGGGGGCGAAGAACCCTGTCGCCCACTTCGGCGTCATTCCATGCGCGAGGTGGGCCCCAGCTCATCACGTGCCGTACGCACACGAGACGAAGACCTTTCAGCCCCGAGCCCACGGAGGATCGTTCCATGCCTGATGACCTGCGCAGCCAGCTCAAGAACATGATCGTCGAGCGCCTCTTCCTCAACGTCACCCCCGAGGAGATCGGCGACGACGAGAACCTGATGGACGAGTACAACATCGACTCGGTGAACCTCTTCGAGATCATCGTGGGCCTCGAGGACGAATTCGGCATTCAACTCGAGGAGGAAGACTTCAACGTCGAGACTTTCTCCACCGTGTCCAACATCGCGGGATTCGTTCAAAGCAAGCGCGGGGAGTAGCCTCACCCATGGAGAGAATCGTGCAGTTCGATAGCGGAGGATTGCTCCTGCACGGCATCTTGCACGAGCCCGATGCCGGTTGCGGCCGCTGCATCCTCATCTGCGACCCCTTCGCAGAAGAGAAGAAATGCGCCCACAGGCCTCTGGTGGACATGGCCAGGGCGCTATGCGCCGATGGTTACGTGGTCCTGCGCTTCGACTACCGCGGATGCGGCAACAGCCCCGGTAACTTTGTGGACCATGGCCCATCCGACTGGGAGGAGGATATCCACCGCGCCACCGGGTTCCTTCGCGCCGAAAGCGGGGTGGACTGGGTCGGCCTGGCCGGCCTGCGGCTGGGAGCCACCCTGGCATTGAGAGCCGCGTCCGCCATGTCGGACATCGCAGCGGTGATCCTCTGGGAGCCGATCCTGGACGGGCAGACTTACGTGCGCCAGAACCTGCGGCGCTCGATGATCAAGGCGATGCTCACCGACGGACAGAAGTTCGATGCGGATGCGGTGGCCGCAAAGCACCAGTCGGAGGTGGTGGACTTCGATGGCTACGAGATCAGCGCGCGGGCGATGGGCGAACTCCAGGCGCTTAAGCCGCCCGACACCCCGTTCCCGGGGCACGCGCTAGTGCTGAACATTGGTCCCCGGGACGAGCCCAGCCCGGACATGACCCGCCTGGCTGAGTCGCTCCCGGCGGGCAGTGCATTCGGCATTCGCCTGGAGCCCTTCTGGAACCGGATCGGCCTGGTGGACACCCAGCCGCTGGCTGACCTAACACTGGGCTGGCTGGGTTCCTGCTCGCCCGACCGGGGGGAGCATGCATGAGCATGGAGCGCCACCTCCAGTTCGAGGTCCAGGGCGATCGGCTACTGGGAACCTTGAGCACTGCGGACGGCGCCGGCAACGCGCCAGTTGGCCTGGTTCTCCTGCATGGCTGGGCCGGATACCGCGCCGGAGCGCACCAGATGTTCGTCAAGCTCGCCCGGGAGGCCTCACTGCGCGGTATCCCGTGCCTGAGATTCGACTTCCGTGGACGCGGTGACAGCGAGGGCGACATGAACGCCGCCAGCCTGTCCACCATGATCCAGGACGCGCGCGAGGCCGCCCGGGTCCTTTGCGCCGAGACCGGGGTCCAGCGTGTCGCTCTTGTCGGCGACTGCTCCGGCAGCGAGGTGGCCATCGGCGTCTGTCGGGACATCCCCGGCTGTGACCGCCTGATCCTGTGGTCCGCGCCCATCGTGGCCGGTGACCGACAGGCAGCCCAGCAGGCCAAGCAACGCAGTATCATCCGCCAGTACCTGGGCAAGCTCTTCCGACGCGAGACCTGGGCGAAACTGGTGGGCGGGAAGCTGCAACTGGGCATGATCCGCCGGGCGCTTGTGGGCGGCGGAAGGGGCAAGGGCGAAGAGGGCAGCGCATCGGACAAGGATATCGATTGGTACCAGTGTTTCACCCGCTTCCAGGGCCGCGTGCTCTTCATCTTCGGTGCACAGGACCCCACCACTGACGCAGCCGTCGCCCACTACCGGGACCTGTCGAAGGACGCGCAGCGGGAATTCGAGCTCCACCTTGTGGAGGGCGCAAATCACGCCTTCTACTCAGTGCCCTGGGAACGCGAGGTCATCGGCATCACACTCAACTGGCTCACCGGGTCGGGGGAGATCGGCGGCGGCGGTGGCGACTGAAGCCCCGCTGAGGGTTCTGTTTGTCCACCACGCCGAGATGATCGGCGGGGCCGCTGCGAGCCTGCGCTGCCTGCTCGATTACCTGCCTGGGGACCGGGTCAGGGCGGCGCTCCTGAGCCCCACCGTGAGCCTCGCGGCGCCCCTGAGCGCTCCGGCCCTGGAAGCCCACTTCCCCGCGCCATGGTGGGATGTCCGCCTGTCCCCAAACCCCCTCACGCTCCTGGGGCAGGCCGCATCCCTCGGCGCCCTGATTCGCAGACTGCGGCAGGCTGTGGCCCAGTTCCGGCCGAATGTCATCCACGCCAACACGTGGCCCGCGGCCATTGCCGCAACCCGGGCCCGGCTGCCTGTCCCGGTCATCTGGCATGTGCGCGATGTGCGCATTCGCCCGCCCATCACCGCCGCGCTGGAGGGGCGCTGCGAGGGCGCAATCGCTATCTCGCGGTTCGTCGCCGATTTCCTGTACGACCGCCACTTCCCGCCCGACCGAGTGCATATCGTCTACAATGGAGTGGATGTGGAGCGTTTCGGCGCGAAACGTCCTCCCGGCGACGTGCGCCTGGAACTGGGGCTTGCGCCGGACGCGCCGCTGGTCTGCAGTGTAGCGCGGCCCGCTCCCTGGAAGGAGCACGGGCTGCTCGTCGAAGCGGCAGCGCTGCTGCTGCGCGATTTTCCCGCTGCCCATTTCCTGTTCGTCGGCGCCTGGGGGCCGCGGGAACGCCGGACGATGGACCGCCTGCGCACGAGGGCACGGGAACTCGGCCTGGAACGCAGTGTCACATTCTGGGGGCACCGCGACGACGTGCCGGACCTGCTGGCAGCCTGTGATGTGTTCTGGCACGCGGCGGCGGATGAACCTCTGGGACGCGTGGTGCTCGAAGCGATGTGGATGGCCCGGCCGGTCGT
>JAGPGE010000494.1 GCA_018056145.1 Armatimonadota bacterium | reverse complement strand
GCTGGACCCCACGGCGGGGGGCGGGCTGGACCCCCACGGCTGGGGAGGGCGTACACCCCACGGCTGGGGGAGGGCGCACACCCCACGGCTGGGAGGGCTGGACCCCCACGGCTGGGGGCGGGCTGGACCCCACGGCTGGGGAGGGCTGGACCCCACGGCTGGGGAGGGCTGGACCCCACGGATGCGGAGGGCGCACACCCCACGGCTGGGGGAGGGCTGGACCCCCACGGCTGGGGGAGGGCTGGACCCCACACGCTAGGGAAACATGCTCCGCACTGGGCCGCGGTTGATCTCCCGGCCGGTCTGCCTTGAGACCGGGCGTGCGGTGTGGTAGATTCCCCCCAACACATCCTACCGACAGGAGCCGCCTGACTTGCCGAAGATACGCCTGTTCCGCCCCCAGATTCGCCGGGCCATCCGGGGCGCCATCGGCCCGGCCGCCATCGGGTTTCTCGAGAACCTCGTGGCCCGGAAGTCCTGGCACGAGACCCAGGAACTCGGGCGGCGCATCGGCCGCTTCGGGTACCGCCACCACCGCCGCTACCGGTCCAAGTGTGAGGAGAATCTGCGCACCGCATATGGCGACGAACTCACCGGCGACCAGATCGACGACATTGTGCGCGGGTACTTCGAGCACGCGGTGATGATGTTCCTGGAGCTACTGCGCTTGCCGTCGATGGACCACGGGGAACTCTCGGAAGTGTCCACGATCCGCGGGTTGGAGCATTACGAGAACGCGATCGCGCAGGGCAATGGCGTGGTGATCCTCGCGGGGCACCTGGGCAATTGGGAAGTGGGCGCCCTGCACATGCTGCAGGAGGGCCTGCCCATTATCCCGCTATCTCGCACGCCGAAGAGCTCGCGGCTCGCGCGGTCCATTCTTCGGCTGCGGGAGAAGATGGGCTTTCCGATCATCCCCATCAGCGAAGGCGTGCGGGGGATCATGCGGGCGCTGAAGAAGAACCAGTGCGTGCCGATCCTGCCCGACCAGTTCGCGTGGGGAAACGGGCTGACGGTGCCGTTTTTTGGGCAGCCGACCCACGTCTGGCACACCCCGGCGCTCATGGCGCAGCGCACGGGTTGCCAGATTCTGCCGGTGCTTCCGATCCGCCAGGAGGATGGCGCCATCAACACCACGCTGCTGCCGCCGGTGGAGCAGATCGACACCGGCGACCGCGACTTCGACCTGTGGGTGAACACCGCGCGGTGCATGGCCGCGATCGAGTCCGGTGTCCGGCAGTACCCCGCCCAGTATTTCTGGCATTACCACTTCTGGCGGCCGGGGCACGAATTCCCGCCGCCGTATCCCTTCGAGCGGCTTGAGGAGCTGTTGTAGGACAACAGAGGCGTGCCTGCTAGTCCACCGAAAGCAGTGCGGGCGAGGCGCCCGCGCCACGCAGCAGGGGAAAACCCTTGCGCCCCGGCCGTCACCCTTACTCCAGCTTGTACGTTGCCGTGATCATCACCGACATCGACGCCTCACCCACGGTCGGCTTGCTCTCGAACATCCTCATTATGCTGGCCATTGCACCCAGGGACTGGTCGATCACCGATACGCTCACCAGCGGCCCCAGTTTCTTGCCGGCGTTGGCGGCTGCGGCTGCCGCGGTTGCTTGCGCGTTCTTCAGGGCATCTGCCATCGCCTTGTCGCGCAGGGCGGCTGGGTCGTTCACCCCGAACTCGAACAGGTTGTCGGCCACCATCGCCTGGACCATGACATTGGCGCCCTGAGGGTTGACCTTGGCCACGCTGGCCACGAGATCCACAATGCGCCCCGCGTCTTCGTACATCGTCCCGGGGTCCGGTTTGGTCATCCGGACCGTGATGGTGCTGTTGGCGAACCACTGGCGCTCCGCGTCCTGCCGGGCCATGGCATAGACCCCGCCGCCGGAGAGGGAGGGTGGCGAGGACGTGATGCTCTCCTCGGCGATACCCGAAGCCACAAGCTTGTCGTAGGCCCGCTGGTCATCGTCGCGGTTCATCGTCATCGCCGTCTCGGCCGAAGGCGCTGAGGACTGCATGGACACGTGGATGTCCAGCCAGTCAGCGGGCTGCTTGGCCGAACCCCCAGCCATGACCGAGATGCAGTTGTCAGGGACCGGCGCGGTCATGAACTGGGCCTGTGCGCCCGCGCAAAGCACCAGCACGAACCCGAGGCACACGACAACGGCGTACGCTTTCATTGCTGAACATCTCCTTTGGGGTCTCTTCCAGTGGAGCCGGGCCTGCCGGTTCGACCGCGACACCCCTTCGCCGTCCGGGGTTCAGTCCCCTGCAGAGGGTTGCCGCGTACCGGCGGGGAATGGACTGACATGGCCTCACTTCGCGTCACCGGCAGACTGGTCAGGTCACGGGCGCGCTTACTGTCCATGGACCGGGTCCGCTGACAGTGTGCCGGCCAGCTCCTGGGGGCCCCGGTCTCTGGACGGCGAGACCACCCCGCGGCTGTAATCAGGAAAGCCAGCGACCCGTGAGACTGGACCCGATTGCCATTCTGTTGTGGAGGTACCGTTCATGTCGCTACGCTGCCTTCTTCTCATAACTCTCTGCACCGCCTGCCTTGCGGACGGTGACCTGCGCACCCACGGGCTGCCCAATCTCGCCAAAGGCGCGCAGATCGCCGCCAGCGGGTCGGCCGGCGCTCCGGGCCAGAAGTACTCCGCTGAGACTGCCGTGGACGGCGAACTCAACACCTGGTGGGCATCCAGCACGTTCCCGAAGTACCCGGTGGAACTGACGCTGGACTTCCCGCAGGCTATCCGGCTGGACACCCTCGCCGTGGTCCAAGCCGACAACCCCCAACTGTACAGCCCCTGGAAACGGGTGCGCATTGAGTTCTCCGATGGCTCCAGCGTGGAAGAGGAATGGCCGGATGATTCACTGCCCCGGGTGGTGCGGTTTGATGCCAGGGACGCCGACTGGGTGAAGGTGCTGGTGGTGGAGGCGCATCATCCGGACCGGCATTACGTGACGGCGCGTGAGATCATGGCCTTTCTCGACCCCGACCGCAAGGTGAAGCCGAACATGCCCCCGACTTTCGACTGGAAGCACAAGGACCTCACGCCCCAGGGAATGCCGGTGCACCCGTGTGTGTACCTGACGCCAGAAGACGTCACCCGAGCGCGGGAGACGCTGAAGACCGCGGCCTGGGCACAGGAATGGTTCGAAGGAGTGAAGAGCCAGGCCGACCAGTGGATGGAGAAGAGCGAAGAGTGGCTGGTCTCGGTGATTCCCGAAAAAGGCGCGTGCTTCGCGTACGGGTTCAGCGGCTGCCCCATCTGCAGCGCAAGCTGGGGCACCTGGGGTGGGGCACGGTGCAGCTGGGACAAGCCCGGCAAGGTGACCTGCGCCAACGGCCACGTGCTGCCGGATGAGGATCACCCGGACCCGGGAACCGGTTACGTCGGCCCCGACGGCCGTATCCACTACTTTGTGGGCTCGTACAATGCCTGGGTAGTTGAGACACTCGAGGCCAGGGCAGTCGCCAATCTGGCCCTTGCCTACACCCTCACCGGCGAAGACAAGTATGCTGACCGCGCGGGGTTCATCCTGGACCTGCTGGCTGACATTTACCCTTCGTGCGACGCAGGGTCGTGGGATTACCCCAGCACCCCGCCCAGCGGCCGGTTCTGTCGGCCGTGGTATCAGGTAGCACGGGTCTTAGTGCATTACGTGGACGAGTACGACCAGGTTTTCAACAGTGCTTCCTTGGACAAGCCCTCAATCCGCGAGGGCATGACCCGGCGCGAGAACATTGAGTTGAACCTCCTGCGCAATGGGGCGGAATACTGCTACGAACAGTCCCTCAAGGGCCGCCTGCACAATGGCGAAGCGGACTATGTCCGCGGGGCTCTGGCGGTGGGCTGCTGCCTTGGCATCCCGTGGTACATCGACTGGGCCTACGACGGCCCGTACGGGATCCTCAGCTTCGTGCGCAACAACGTGGACCGGGACGGCCGGTACTTCGAGACCTCCGCCATGTACGCCGACCACACGCGGAGCCTTTACCTCACCTTCGCCGAACCCCTGTTCAACTACCGCAGCGACAAGTACCCGTCAGGCATCAACCTGTACGACGACCGCCAGTTCCAGAGCTTCTACGTATTGCCGCAACTCAGCTTCAGCTGCATCGGTAAGACTCCGCGTTTCGGCGATTCCGGCCCGGACACGGCGCGGTCATACCTGCCGAAGCGTCCCACCAACCAGTTTGACTACAGGCTTGCCGAGCGACTGTACGCCCGGGTCTCGGACCCGGCTGACCGCGCGAAGTTCGGCGGGCTGCTCAACTGGTTGTCGGCCGGCGACCCGGAAGCGATGCGGGATTCCGACGGCGAGATGCCCTGGCTGCTGTTCCACGGCAGAGCGCTGGAGGCCGATCCGGACGCGGCACTGGACCCGCGGCTCGCCCGGAAGATCAGCCAGTGCGAACTGTTCGGGCAGAAGGGCTTCGCGTTCCTGCGGGACGGTGAAGGCCCGTCGGCCCAGGCACTGCTCCTGCGCTACGGTCCGAGCCTCAACCACGGCCACCTGGACGATCTGAACATCAACTACTACGCGCGGGGGTTTGAGGTCACCTATGATCTCGGCTACGGTCTGGGCAGCACTCACACCCAGGTGGGGTGGGGCAGGCAGACCGCAAGCCACAACCTGGTGCTGGTGGATGAAAAACCCCAGCGGTCCGAGGGCAGCGGCACCGGCGGTAGCCTGCACCAGTTCGCGGACCTGCCCGGCCTGAAGC
>JAGPGE010000493.1 GCA_018056145.1 Armatimonadota bacterium | reverse complement strand
CACAGAAAGAGGCACTATGCATTTCAACGCACTCAAGCTCGACGACAGGCTGCTGCGGGCAGTTGACGCGGCAGGTTACACCGAGACCACACCCGTTCAGGAGGCCGCCATTCCGGCAGGTCTCGAGGGGCGCGATCTCATCTGCACAGCACAGACAGGCACCGGTAAGACCGCTGCTTTCGTGCTGCCGATCCTCCAGTCGCTCCTCCAGACAAAGGGCAAGCGGGGGCACGTCCGCGCGGTCATCGTCACCCCCACCCGGGAACTGGCGGAACAAATCCACGCCGCAATCCGGCAACTCGGTCAGTTCACCTGGATCCGCTCGGCAACAGTCTACGGCGGCGTCGCCATGGCCCCGCAGGAGCGCGCACTCCGCAAGGGTGCGGACATCATCGTCGCCTGCCCCGGCAGGCTCATCGACCACCTTCAGCGCGGCAACGCGGACCTGCGCGACGTGGAAACGCTCGTGCTGGATGAGGCCGACCGCATGCTGGACATGGGCTTCATGCCCCAGGTTCGCCAGATCGTGGAACGCATTCCGCGCGATCGGCAGACCCTCTTCTTCTCCGCGACCTTCGCGCCTGAACTCAACCAGCTGGCCTCCGAGGTCCTGCGCAATCCCGCACGCGTGGAGATTGGGATCGCCGCGCCGGCCTGCACCATCACCCACACTCTCTGCCCGGTTGCGAATGAGTGCAAGACGGACCTGCTGCTCCAGCTTCTGCGGCAGAGCGACATCGAGTCGGTTCTGATCTTCACCCGGACGAAGCACCGTGCCGACCGGGTCGCAGCGCAACTGGGTCGCGCCGGGTTCCGCGCCGAAGCCCTGCACTCCAACAAGTCCCAGAACCAGCGCCAGCGCACACTGGACGGCTTCCGCTCCGGCAAGTTCCAGCTTCTAGCTGCCACCGACATGGCCGCCCGCGGTCTTGACATCGAGCGCGTCTCGCACGTGATCAACTACGATGTGCCGGATACCCCGGACGCCTACATTCACCGGGTCGGCCGCACAGGACGCGCGGAACGCAGTGGCGATGCCCTCACGCTGGTGACCGCCGACGACCGCTCGACCATTCGCGACATTGAGCGCGCTCTTGGCGAACCCATCGAGGTCCGCAAGGTCGAGGGATTCGACTACGGCAACCCGAGCTTCCGGGCGGGCAAGCCTTCAGGCGGCGGGCGCACGCAGCCGACCCCGACCTCGTACAGCTCCCGCAATGACCGGCGCATGCAGTACGGTTCGCGGAAGTCCTCCGCAAGCCGCCGCTCGGGCCGCTGAGGTCTCGGCAGAAGGCAGAAACGGCAGGGCCCGGCGATGGAAGGCGATCACCTTCCGCCCGGGCCCGTTGCTTTCCAGCTGATTGTGAGCCGTCCCCTACTCCGGCGCGCCCATGAAGCCTTCGTGGAACCACACCGGCTTGTAACCGCGCTCCGTCACCCACCTAATCGCGGTGTCCAGTCGCTGCGCGTGGTCCGGGACGTACCGCACGTAGAAGGGCCAGAAGTACTGCTCGTGGGTGAACAGGTCCATGATCTCCCGGTTGCCCGGGGTCTCAGTGAGCGGCTGCAGCGTGGCGGCCACCTGCTCCACCGGGCAGTTGTTGCAGACAATATCGACCCGCGAGTAGACCATCCCTGTCTCGAAGTCCTTCAGCGCATCATTCCGCCACAGATACTCAGCCCGGACGTCGTCCAGCCAGTAATGCACGTCGAACCCCGTGCTTCCCGGCTGCGCGAAGCCGGACAGTACCCGCACCCCGTGGTCGTAAAGAGGCTTGATCGCCTCCGGAAGCACCATCCCCCAGTGGATCACCGTCGGTGGGATGAGCGACTGCGGGCCGGCGAAACGCACGATCTGCTCCTCCACCATCGCCATGTCCCCCATGAGCTTCTCGGGCGCCGCGTATTGGTACGGCCGGTCGGGCCGGTTGGCGTATGCGTGGAAGGCGAGGCCCAGCCAGTCCGCACTCGCCTCGAACTCGCCCCGGTAGCGGTCGGGGAAATCGGTGATGAAGAACTGGTCTTCCCCGAACTCCTCCTGGGTCTCGTAGTAGATGTTGACCGTGAACTTCGCACCGTATTCGCGGTTCAGATCGCGCAAGATGGCGAGGTAGAAGCAGTCGAAGAGCGAGTCGTACTGCTTTTGCGCCACGTCTCGCAGCCAGAAGCTATTGTCATCAATGGAGAACCGGTAGCGGGGGAATGAATTGCGATCCCAGACCACCCGGACCGTGTGCTCCTGCCTGCCCAGGCTACCCTGGTAGACGGCGGTGATGTCCGTCTCGCGCTCCGCAAGAGAGACATCGGCCTCGAACCTCGAGCCTGCAATGCGCGCCGGCTCACCGTTCACCGTCACCTTACCGTAGGGCGGACACTGTCCGGTCACGCTGATGCGCAGCGCACCGTCCGCGACCTGTCCGTGGTTGGTGTTGAGCACGGCCCCGTGGAAGGGGCTGTCGATCCTGAGCATAGCCGATCACCTCGTACCGGGCAGTTCGTTCTGGGCCACCCGGGGCCCTTTGTCTGGTGCGTCTACAGTTCGATCACGTCTGCGTAGACCAGCCGCCGATCCACCGGCGGTCCAGCCTTCTCCGGCTCAGCCACACGGCCCTCCACCACAAGCCTGCGGACCCTCAAGCCTTCATCGACTTTGAACACCTCATATTCGCGGACCACGAGGCGGTATGTGCCCTCTGCGTCGGGCAGTCTCACCTCGCCTCGCCAAGCGTTTCCGTTCGCCGCGCGCAACGCATTCAGTTCCACCGTGCCCTGGTTCACCGGCACCCAGCCAAGATCACCTTCCGTCCCGGGCCTGCGCGATTCGACGCTGACCTCAACCTGGTTGCCGCCGGCCTCTGACCGGTTCTGGCTCGGGCCACTGACTGTGACCGTCAGCGACTTCCGGTCCGCCGAGGCGGAAAGCGTCGTAACCCGGTCCGGCAGAATCTGAGCGAAGTCCGCTCGCAGAACCCGGGAGAGTTTCACATCCGCATCCGCCGTCTGCACCGACTTCGGCTGGTAACGCGCCAAGGCCAGCCGCACGAAGGGGAAGTACATGGGCCCCTGGCTGATCTCAATGTCACAGTACCAGAGTTGGCGTTCCGGGTCGTACCCGACCTTGTGCCCGGCCACCGCAACCCTCGCGTTCGGCAGTTCGTCCAGCGTCAGGTTCTCTTCGGTCGCCACCGCGGCCGGGAAGTCCTGCGTTCTCAGCATCTGCGTCGGGCCCTGCGACGCGAAGATTGGGTCCTGGCCCCACTGGCTGACATAGGGGCCAACACCCACTGACCCCGCGGGAACCGTCAGCGCGAGCAGGTTCGCTGGCCGCGGCTGCTCAAGCACCACGCCCAGCAGTTCTCCGTCCCCTGAACTGAACCACGTGCGCTCCAGGTACACGCGCAGCCCACCGCCTTTGCGCGTACTCACCTTCTGACCACCGCGTTCCGAACGCTCCCAGCCGAAAGTCGGCACTACGTACAACACCTTCGGAGACGCGGGACGCGCGGAACTCAGGATGTCAAGTTCGAAGGGCTCCGACCGGCGCGTGATCGGCGTTGCGCCGGACGCGATGTCCTCGTTGCTGAAGGGCAGGTACTCCCGGAACCGCGAGGTCGACACCGCCGTGTACCGCACGCGCCGGTACTTCGTGTCGCCGAACTCGTGCCGCCGCCCCTGTGTCGCGAGGGCCACCTGCGGGCCGGCAACCACGGACGGCTCCACAACCCGCGGCGCCCGAATCCGCGCGTCCGGCTGCACCTGCAACTGCGCGAGCTTGAGCGGCTCCGCGAGGTACGCGGTGGTATCTTCCGGCTCCACGGGCACTTCGAACACATGCGCGCTGCCCTGGATGATCTTCGGTTCCGGTTCCCCGATCTTGTCCAGCGGCTCGTCCCAGGCCGCCTCGATGTCCACCTTCGCCGTGCTGTACCCGTCCACGGGGACCCGTCCGCTCAGGCGCGCGAAAGTGTCGCCGAAGCCCCGGCTGGGCGTGAGCTTTTCGAAGGACGGGGTCACCAGCGGCTGCTGCACCGCGTGCACCAGTGTCAACTTCCGCGATGGCGTTACCATCCAGTTGCGCCCCTGGACCGTGCGCAGGTTCAGTTTCTCGATCCGCTGCAGGTCGGTGGCCGCGAGACTGATCTGCGGCGCGGCGACGCGCAGCTTGTCCAGATTCACCATGTCCCGCTGCAGGACCCGCAGCTGGGTTCCCTGCAGGCCCGCGCGCTGGACAGGCAGTACGGTGGCCTCAACCGCCCAACTCCACCCGGCCATGTCTTCGACGCGCTCCGGCGGAAGGTAAGAGCTGAGCCAGACCTCCGCGACCTCGGCTTTCTCCAGCGGCACGATGAGCAGGCGCCGAGCCGCATCGAACCGCGGCTCCGACGCCGAAGCGGTCCGCTCCACGGCGATGACCCGGAAGCTCTCCAGGTCTGGCCAGTTACCGGTGTACGGCACGCGCACAGCCCGGGCTTCGTCCCCACCCGCACGGAGCTTCGTGAAGCGAATCAGGGCGCCCGCCGCGATGGGATCGGGAAGATAGGGCAGCGGCACCGTGTCCATGTCCGCGAAATCCGGCAGTGCCGCGTCGCGGTTGGCGATCAGGTCATATGTTCCAGCGTCGCCGCGCATACCGGATGGCCCGTCGAACATTCCGTGGGTCTCCGCCATCTGCTGGCTGGTTCGCGGCGCGATGACGTGTCGCTCACTTGTGGCGTCCGTGGCCACCGTATCCTTCGCAGGAGTGTC
>JAGPGE010000492.1 GCA_018056145.1 Armatimonadota bacterium | reverse complement strand
AGCCTGGAGAGATCCGCGTTCCCCGCGTCGACCATCAGGTCGTGCTTGACCAGCTCGCGGAAGAACTTCTGGCCCTCGATGAGGTACGCCTTGCCAGGATCCACGCCGGCATACTCGTAGGTCTTCTCGCCGACAGCGGTAGACCAGCCATCGTAGAAGATCAAGGTGTCGATGCCCGACACCGCCGGATACTCGGTGCCGCCGACCACCATGCGCTGGAGAACCTCCTCGATGTCCCAACGCTTGCTGGAGTGAGCCAGCAGGATGTTGGGTCTCCGGGGCGACCTGGTGTCGGTGTTCCGGTCCTGGCTCGCATGCACCAGGCCCGCCTTCAGGGTATTGCGCAGCTTCTCCCTGTAGGTCGCGCCCGTGGCGTCGGCGGCCGTCTTGTTCTTGGCCGCGTAGCTGTAGCTGATGATCGGGTACAGGTGCAGGTGGTTGAGCAGTGCGTTGTATGCCTCGCCCGTTGCCCTGTTCAGCTCCGTGATCTCCCAGGTCTTGTCGTAGACGCGCATGTCCTCGGTGATCTGGAAGCCGGTTGCCCACGTCACGATGGGCACGGTGTCCTTCTCGCCAATCCGACGGGAACCCAGCTTGATCTCCTCAAGCTCCATATGCTCCAGGAACACGACCTGTGCGTTCAGGAACGGCCTGATGTCCACATGTTCCGTGAAGTTCGCGTCCTCGATGCGCCGGTAGATCGGCGAGTAGAGTAGAGGCACCTGCTCGCGGCCGAGCTCGAGGTCGATGACGCTCTTCTGCACGAGCTCGTAGAGCCCGGCGGGCGTGGTGAGCATCTCACCCATGGGTTTCGTGAGTTCGAGGATCTCCATCTCGCCGTTTACAATGCGCTTCTTGACGGAGCCGGGCTTCCCGCCGGGCCCGATGAAGGGCACGTCCACCTCAACGGTCTGCTTACGCCGCTCCGCCCGAAGAGTATCGATGCTGACTATTCTCACGTATTGTCACCTCTCAATCCTTGATTGCCTACTGGGCAGCCATCAGGCCGGCGGTCTCGAGCGCTGCCAATAGGGCCCTGAGCGCCGTGCGAACCGCCTCGGCATCAGCGTTCTCGGCGCATGCAACCTTAGCCGCTACACGGGCAAGCGCCGTGGTGGCGCCCGCCTGGGCGGCCGCTGCCGCGGTGTTGACCTCGTTGATGGCCCCAACCGCCGTCCCCTTCTCGGTCGTGGTCAGCTCAGCGAGAGTGCCGATCGCAGTGTTGGCCGCGTCGGCGTGGGCATCGACTTCGTTGACTGCCGCGACAAGATTCGTCTTGGCGGCAGTCGTCAACGAGGTCAGGGTGCCGATTGCCGTCGCGGCCTCGTCGTTGATGATCCCGGGCGCGACCCGGAACCAGATCACGCCCCCGGCATCCTTGGCGTTAGTGACCACTCCTGCGAGGACCGCCGTCGGGGTCTCCGTGAACTTCTTCGCGGTGGAATCCCAGTAGATCTTGGTCCCCACAGCGAAGTTCTGAGTCGCATCGATCTGGCTCGTCTCATACTCGCCAGGCTCGATGTTGAGGACGAGACCTTTCGTTTCTCCCGCGCCGGTTACAACCTTCTGAGCTGCCAGCCCGAGAAACCCGTCGAGCAGCGCAAATGCACCCTGCTCAACTGTGGTGTTCTCGGGTACGGTCACCCTAACCGACATGCCGTCACTTACCTTGCGTCCCATTGATATGTCACCTCCAAATCCCTATATGGCCTGCCGCTTGGTGCGGAGGCTCGTGGGCTGCTGGGATCCGCCCCCGCCCACAGGCACGGGCTGATCCGTGTAGAGCTTGCTGAGCGCGGCCTTGATCTTGTCGTCGCCGAGCAGCTTGTCGATCTCGCCAGCGACCTGCTCCTTGGTAGCCCCCACCGGCACGACAAGTATGCGCCTGACGAGGTCCTGCGCCATCTCGCCCTTGACCTTCTCGGCCAGCACCCCGGTCACCATGGCATCGTGAGTCGCCTGAGCCTGAGCGGTGACGGCCTCGGCAGCGGTCTTGGCTGTCTGGACCACGTCCATCTCGCCCGACACGCCCAGCGCCTCGCGCACCTGCGCCAGAGTCGCCGCGGCGTCCATGGCCGTCTTGACGTCAGCCATCTCGCCAGCCACCGCCTGAGCTGTCAGGCCCATCTCGCCAATGACCTGTCCTAGTGTCACTTCTTTACTGTCCAGCATGGGTTTCAGCTGGGCTATGAGTTCTTTCCAAGTCAACTTCTCTCCACCCCCAGTGTCTATCTCGCCTGTAACAGGCACGTAGTTCTTGACCTCCTGGACCTCCGTCTTCGCCCCGAGTTGCACCTTATCGTCGACGACTCCGTACGGGATCCGCCATAGCTTGACGCCCTCGGTCTTGGTCTCCTCCTCGATGATCGCGTAGGAATCGTAGACTCGCCGCACCCAGGCGCTGTCGCCGAGAGTCGCCCTTGCCGCCGCCCGTATGGCGTCACGTAGCTCCTCGTGACTGCCGTCGAGCTCGCCTGCGGGGTCGTCCATCTCTCCGAGAGCGACTATGGCCGTGGGCATGCCTGCCCGGCCTAGCGGCGTCCAGTCGATGCTGAGAGGCTGATACCCGACTACATACGTCTCGCCTCCGACCTGCTGCAGCTTCGGGACGCCGAAGATGCTCACGGTCTTGATCGTGCCGGCCTTAATCCAACGTTTGAGATCGTTGGCAGCCTGGTCGACGACGCCCCGGAAGTAGGCAATGCCCTTACCGACGATCTCACCCTTGGCGTTCTTGATCTCAGCGTTGTCGTCGAATTTCGCCCCCACCCAGTGCGTGACCGGAGTGGGGAACTCCGATTCGACATTCTCGGGCTTCTGATGCCCCAGGAATCCCGGCAAGCCCTGAGTCATCGTCGCGTCGACGATGTTCTTCAAAGATTCAGACGTGTAACGCCAGCCCCGCCGGCTCTTGGTGGCGGGCACGGCCACCACCGTCTCCAGAGGCTCAGGATCGCCAGCCTTCAGTGCTGCGACATCGATGTTAGGGTTCAGGGGGATCTCGCTCACTGCCATCTCGCCGCAGACGTAGCCGGCAATAGGAGCCGCTTCGCCGCCGGCCTCGCTCATCTCTCCTACCGCCTGTATCCACTCATCGAACTTCAATCTCACACCTCCCTCCAGATATGAAAAAACCGCCTCGGGATTACTCCCTAGCGGTTGATTGCTTTGCAGCTATATGTGGCTGTGGCTACTCGGCCCGATTCAATGCATCCAGCCGGGTCCTAAGCAGGTTCACCTTGCGCCGCATGTGCCCTATGTGCCATCTGTTCAGCTCACCCCGTTGAAAGCGTTCGTTGTTGCGCTGGTGCTGCCGGTCGGTCTGTGCCTGCAGCGCGCGTATGCTCGGATCCGTTCTGCACACGATGTATTCATGGCCGCAGTGAGCACAGATGAAGAATGTCGTTTCGATCTCGCCATCCCGGCGGGCCTGAGGCGACACCGTGAAAACCTTGCCGCACTCGTCACACAAAGCCTCCATTATCCATCACGCTCCCTCGCCTTCGCAGCCTCGTGCCTCTCGTTCAGTATCTTGATGGTTCCCTCCGCATTCACGGCCAAGCGCTCCAAGTTCCTCAGCTCCCGGATCTGCTTTGGACTGAGCGTGCCCAGGCCTTCCGCAGCACGAAGCATGGACAGATTCGAGCCAAGCTGCGCGAAATATGTGAGCTTGCCCTCCCGCCGGTAATCGGGCATCTCGTCCCACACTGCAGCGCACTCGACTACCCAGTCCATCAGGCAGTACGTGGCCCGTATCCACATGTCGTATTCGAGATAGTGCACGTTGTCCATGGTCGATCACCGTGCCCTGTAGAACTCGTTATACCATTGCTCGATATGGGGTTCACTATCCGGGTCCTCGAGCCACTTCTTCAGGCGGCCCACGAAGTCCTTCGTGTCCTCTACTAGAGGGGCTACTGTGCATAGGCAGTTCGCGTGCGGGTACGGCGGTTCATCGCCAGCAGGGTATCCTCCCGGGCCCAGGCCATAGAGATCGGCGCTGGCGAGGTCATCGCACACGTCCGGCAGAGGATGACTCGAACTTAGCAGCCAGCGTACGCCCTTGTATGCCGGGTTGACTCGTCCGGATGAGTAGGTGCCCTCCATGAACGCCATGGACATCTCGGACCGCGCCAGTCGGAAGGCCTCGTAGCACAGATCCTTCGGCACCCGCTTGCCTATGCGGGCCATCATGCCCGGGTAGTCCCCCGCCATCGTCGCCGCGCCCTGCTTGACGTATCGCTCCAGATCGCGGGCCACCTTGGCCGAGTCGCGCCCGCGGGCCACGCCGTCCAGGATGATGCTGCGCATGTTGTCCCGAGCGTTGTCCGAGGTCTGCCAGATCCGATCCGACAGCTTCATGCCGTTGCGCGTCCGGGCCCAGATAGCCTCCACTGCCGCCGTGTTGACGTCGCCGAATCCGCGCTGCACCTTGAGTATGTCCAGCGGCAATCCCGCGGCCTGCAGGCAGCTCGCCATATGCGCTTGCAGCGGCCTACCCCCCAGCCCTGTGGCCTGCTGTAGGTCGCCCTTGAGCCGGCCTTCCAGGGCCCGCCGGATGTTCTCAGCTTCGCGCGTCAGGCTCTTCTCCAGCGCCCGAAGGTGGTTGCGGGTGAGGTCGCTGGCGCCTGGAGCGAGCCGTGCGATGTCCTCGGCGACGTTGGCAGCGGCCTTGACGTAGATCTCCCGGATGGCCGGCTCCTGTTTGAGGCGCAGCGACAGATACTCGCTCCTGGCCTCCAGAATGTAGCGC
>JAGPGE010000491.1 GCA_018056145.1 Armatimonadota bacterium | reverse complement strand
CGCCCACAGTCGCGAGTCCGGGCACCGACGGCCTCGGCGCCATTAGCCAGGGAGTACTGGAGCTGTCCAATGTGCAGGTGGTGGAGGAGATGGTGAACATGATCGTGGCCCAGCGGGCTTACGAGGCCAGTTCCCAAGCCATCAAGGTGGCCGACGATATGCTCAAGACCGCAAACAACGTCCAGCGCTGAACGGGCCGTGCCTGAGGTGAATCACCGTGCCGCTTCTCGTCGCCGTCCTGTTCATCGCCGTCTCCGGAGCCTCCGCGGATGATCCCGCGCGCCTGCAGCTCAAGCCACAGGTCACCGCGGCAGCGGACACCGTCTGCCTGCGAGACATCGTGGAGCCACCGGAAGCCGCACCTGGTTCCCTCCAGGCCATGCTCTCCAGTGCCCTCGTGACCCTTGCGCCCGGCACCACCCGCGTCCTCTCACGGGGCCACATCCGCCTGCTCATCCGCCGCGCCGGACTGGACCCTTCAGGCATCGACCTTGCCGGGGCTGACCGTGTCTGCATCACGCGCCCGGCCCCTGTGAAATGTCCGAGCGCCTCAACCGCTCCCACGGCGGCCAGCGCAGTATCCAGCGCCCAGGCGGCGCCCGCCGTCCCTCGTGGCAGCCGGGTGCGGGTGAAAGTCCGTATCGGCGCGCTGTCCGTGGAAGCTGATGGGGAGCTGGTCGAGCCCGGACGCATCGGCGAAATCGCGAAGTTGCGCATTCAAGATACCCGCGCCGTGGTCAGCGGAGTCCTCGTGGCCCCCGGCGTGGCGGAGGTGGTCCTGTGAGCCCCAAGACTGGCCTCATGTGCATCCTGTCCGCGGTCGTTCTCACCCACTGCGTTGCCGCCGATGGGCTCTTCGTCGGCATGTTCGGCGACAGCCGCGCACGGCAGATCGGCGACACGCTCCACCTGCTCATCGTCGAGACAAGCAGCGCGAAGATGAACAACAGCCAGGACCACAAGCAGAGCACCAGCACCACCGTGGGGCCGGGCCTGGGCGATCTGGCCTTCTTCCCCATGTACGGCATCTCAGGCGGCACATCCACCTCGGCGAATGGGAGCACAACCCGCTCCGGCGCGGTCACCGCGCGCATGACCGTCCAGGTCGTCGAGATCACCCCAGCGGGCAATCTGGTGGTCGAAGGCAAGCGCACCGTGCTCGTCAACCGCGACCGCGAGGAGATCACGGTGCGCGGTGAAGTGCGGCCCCAGTCGGTGCGCCCGGACAACACGGTCTACTCATACGACCTCGCCAATGCCCAGGTGCTCTTCTGCGGCAGCGACCCCCGTCGTCCGCGGCACAAGGTCGGAATCATCACGCGCATCCTGAACTACTTCTTCTAGGGCGCATCCACTTGCGTCAAGGAGGGCCTAACTTGGCCACCGTGCCGACGGCTCGCACTGGCTCGAACCTGCTCTCAGGCACAAGCGCGCTGATCGCCATCGCCCTCTGCGCCGTCGCCTGCGCCGTCCCCAGCACACCGGTGCGCATCAAGGACATCGCAAGCGTCTCGGGAGCGGTCGGCCAGCCGCTCATGGGCTACGGACTGGTGGTCGGGCTCGAGGGGACCGGCGACTCATCCAAGTCCACCCTCACCGCCCAGGCTCTGGCCAACATGCTCGAGCATCTCGACCTGAAGGTCTCGCCTGCGGATCTTTCCACTCAGAACGTGGCGGCAGTGATGGTCACCGCGACTCTCCCCCACACCGCGATGCCCGGCGACAAGATCGATGTCACCGTGGCCTCGGTCGGGGACGCTACCAGCCTCTATGGCGCGATCCTACTCCCCACCGCCCTGAGGGCCAACGACTCCGACCTGTACGCAATGGCCCGAGGGCCGGTATCCATCGGCGGTCTGAGCGCATCCGGCGGCGGCCAGAAGGTGCAGAAAGCCCACCCGGTGGCCGCGCGCATCGTTGACGGCGCAACGGTCCTCAAAGCGGTTCCGCCGCGGTCTAGCGCTGAAACAGTCTGCTTCTCGCTGCGCCAGGCGGACTTCACCACCGCCATGCGCATCTGCGAAGCCATCAACCAGCACTTTGCGACACCCATCGCGTCTCCCCTTGCGGCTGAAAGTGTGCAGATCTGCATTCCCGCGGACCGCCGCAAGGACGTGGTCGGCTTCATCGCGGAAGTCGAGAGCATCAACGTCGTCGGCGACGCGCCCGCCCGCGTGGTCGTGAACGAGCGCACGGGCACCGTCATCATTGGCGGCGACGTCCGCATTCTGCCCGTCGCCATCGCCCACGGCACCCTGACCATCAGCGTGTCCCGACGCTACGAAGTCAGCCAGCCCGAACCGTTATCGGGTGGAACGACAGTGCTGGACGGCGCCCTTCCCGATAGGCCGGGGCCCGGCGAAGCTCCGTCTCCACCTGGCGCCGAGGAACCCTTTGTCCCGGGCGGCCTGCCGGGCGCCCGCACCGTGGTCACACCTGCCACCGGTCTCGACGTGGAAGAGTCCGAGGGTAGCCTGGTGGAGTTCAGGCCCCAGACGCGTCTGAGCGACCTCGTGGAGGCCCTCAACTCCCTTGGCGTGAAGCCGAGGGACCTTATGGCGATCCTGCAGGCCCTCAAGGCCGCCAACGCCCTGCAGGCCGAACTCGTGTTCATGTAGCGCGCGAAAAGGGAGGCAATTGGATGAAGATCCAGCCCAAAGCAATGCCGGACCTGGCTCCCGCTTTGCAGGACAGGCTGCGCTCCGGGGAGCGGGCCCTCGAGAAGGCGTGCTCGGATTTCGAGGCCACCGTGATCAAGCAGCTCATCGATACGGCCGACGCAGGCGGGTTCTATGGCGCCGGGGCAGGCTCCAGTTTCGTCCGTCACCTGCACAATAGCCACCTGGCCGAAGCCGTGGCATCCGGCGGAGGGATCGGGATCGCGAAGGCTCTCCTTGCTCCCCTCCGGGAGGCCCTGCAGCGGCAGATCGCATCAGAAGCAGTCAGGGAGCAGCAACCATGACCACGCAAAGCATCGAAACTGCAGCCAATTTGGAGGTAACCGCAAACGCGTACCGTGACTTCGCCGCATGCCTGCGAAACGTCCGGTCCCTTGCGCGCGGCGACGATCTCCTGGGACTGAGTGAAGAGTGCGAGCGCCTGAGCCGGCTTGGTGCAGTGCTCCGGGACCTGCCCGCGAAACTGGAGCTTGGAGACGGTGACCAGCGGCTCCTCGAGTGCCTGCGGGTGGAGGTCCGTCGCGAGCTTCTCGTCACCCTCGAGTTCCTCGGCGCCCTGAGCAACCACACCCGCACCCTTCTGGGCGCGTTCCCGGTGGCTGAAGTCGCCACCTACGATGCACGAGGCCTGCGTCGAGACCGGGCCGAAGCGGTGGTTGCCCGGTGAGCATCAAGGCCCTGCAGATCGCATCCAGCGCTCTCATGGCTCAGCGCGCCACCATCGAGGTCGCGAGCCACAACATCGCCAACGTCAACACGCCCGGCTACGTCCGCCGCAGCATCCTGCTGTCACCCGTACCCGGCGAGCAGAACCTGCTTGGCGCCAGCTCCGGCCGCGGAGTAACGGCATCCGGCATCCGGCGCATGTCCGACGCGCTGCTCGAAGCCCAGATCGAGTACGAGACCGGCCAGTGGGGGCGCGCATCCGTGCTCTGCGAGGACCTCGAGCAGCTCGAAGGACTCCTTGCCGGGCCCGATGGCAGCGGCTTGCGCGACCAGCTCAACGCACTCTTCGATTCCTTCGGCGAGATCGCGTCAGACCCGGGAGCCACCGCCCCGAGACAACTCGCAGTCTCCAGCGCCCAGGACCTCTGCAACAGCCTGGGCGAGTGCATCGCCAATCTGCACAACGCGATCCAGAGCGGCGACGACCTGCTGGTCTCGCGGACGGCGCGGGCCAACGAACTGCTGGGTCTGGTCGCCCAGTTCAACGCCCAGATCACCGCGAACGGGGGCCCGGGGGCAGCCGCTGATCTCGAGGACCGGCGCGCGCTGGCGATGCAGGAGCTTTCGCGGTTGTGCGGCGCCACGGGAGCTGTCCGCGACAACGGCGCCATGGACGTCTTCATCGGCGGGCATCATGTGGTCAGCTATGGGCGGTCCGAGCAACTCGAACTCGTGGCCGACCCGACCAACGGCACACTGCACACCGTCTCCCTCAAGGGCGAAGTCCCGCCATCCGGTATGGACGGCGCGCTCCTCGGCGCCCTGGATTCACGCGACACCATGCGGCGGGCGCTGGCCGATCTGAACCTTTTCGCTGGCCAGCTTGCGGATGCGGTCAACGCCATACACCGCACCGGCTACGGCCTGGACGACAGCACAGGCCGTGACTTCTTCTCCTACGACCCAGCCCAACCAGGAGCCACGCTCTCCGTGCACACGGACATCATCGCCGATCCGTCCCGCATCGCGTCGGCACGCGCGGCAGGGCAGCCGGGGGATGGTTCGGTCGCATCCGCATTGGAGGCACTCCGCACCAACCCACCCTCGGGTGGCACGTTGAGCCTCACCGAAATGCACACCCAGTTCCTCGCCGGCCTCGGGCAGGACGTGCAGACCGCGCGCACCCGCATGGAAGCCCGCGAGGACCTGGTCGCGGCCCTGCAGACCCGGTACTCGTCCACCGCGGGCGTCTCGCTTGACGAGGAAGCTCTGCGCCTCGCCACTGCCCAGGATGCCTATCTCGCCGCGCAGAAAGCCGCGCAGTTGGCGCTGGAGATCATCGACCTCACACTGACCATCGGCGAGTAGCTGGGAAGTCTGCGTGCGGAGGCCTCGCAACATGCGCATCGGAACCCG
>JAGPGE010000490.1 GCA_018056145.1 Armatimonadota bacterium | reverse complement strand
GTCCCACTTCCCGCCGTCGGATCTTTGCTGAACTCACAATCCATCCCGGGAGACCACCATGAGCCAGTCGCTCATTCCAGTCGTGCCGAAGATCAGCCTCTACCGCGATGCGGTGAACGTTTACGTGATCCAGTGGGATGACGGCGAAACCGGGCTTTTCGACCTGGGCTCCGGCGCGGTTCTTGGCGCCATGCAGGGGGCAGGCATGAAGGCCCCGTCCCTGGTGCTGCACACCGACTACCGGCGCGACCGGGTGTTCGGACACCATTCACATCCGGGGCTGCCGGTGGCCATCGGTGAGCGCGACGCCCCCTACCTGGAGAACGCCGCAGGCATCTGGCAGGACCTGCAGGTGGCCCATGGCTACGCCGGCTACGAGCGGTTCCTGTGCCCGCGCCTGAGCGTCCCCGCCGAGTTGCGCCTCACCGACGGCCAACTGCCCCGGCCGTGGCGCAAGCCCTATGTCTACGCGCAGCACCTCGGCGCCCACACGCCGGGCGGCATGGGGTACCTGATCGTCGACGGCGACACGCGCATGCTGGTCTCGGGCGACATCCTGCAGCACGACGGCACGCTGCATTCCATCCACGAATTGCAGCGCAGCTACAACTTCATGGAAGGCCTACATGCCCTGCGGCGTGCCGTGGGCTGGCTTGCGAGCGGCGACATCGACGTCCTGCTCCCGGCCCATGGTGACCCCGTGATCGGTCGCGAGAACGTGATGAGCGCCGCCAATGCCGCCCTGGAGCGCATCGACGACTTCTGGTCCCGCTGGCGGCTCATCTGGCCTGACCAGCCCCAGGGGCATGTCTTCGATTTCGACCCGATCACCCCGCACCTGCGCGGCGCCAGCAATCGGATCCAGTATGCCATCGTGGATGATGACGGCGCGGCGGTGTTTTTCGACGCCGGAGTGAGTTACCCCGACGGCTTCGAGACGGTGCTCGAAGACAAGGGCATCCGGGACGTGGAATGGTGCATCATCACCCACCACCATGACGACCACCTCATGGGATACGACTGGCTCAGGGAGAAGTACGGCACGAGACTGGCGACCCACGAATGCATGGTGGATGTGCTCGAACGCCCCCAAGGATACAGCCTCAACTGCCTGCATGACCGGCCCTACAAGGTGGACATGGTGATGCGCGAGGGTGTGCCCATGAGGTGGCGCGGCTTCGACATCGTTCCCCACTTCTTCCCCAGCCAGACAGAGTACCACGCGGTGTATTTCTGCGAAGTGGACGAGCAAATGGTGCTGTTCTCAGGAGATGCCCTTTACTGGGAGGCGGACCACGAGACCATCCGGCCCACCGACCCGGACTGGCGCAACTGGTTCGACGTGGACGGGGGCTATCTCGTGGGCGCGAAACTTCTGCGCAAGTACCAGCCCCGGCTGCTCGCGGCAGCCCACGTCCACCCGTGGCCAATCACACAGGCAGCCTGCAATGGTTTCGAGGCCCATGCCACCGACTTCCACGACTCCCTGCGCGCTCTCGTGGGCCGCAGGCACCCATCCCTGGGCATCAACCCCTTCCTGATCTCGGTGTACCCATACCGCGCTCAGCTGCAGCAGCGCACCCACCTCGAAGTGCGAGTGGTGAACCCGCTGGATGAGTTCGTCGTGGTCCGCGCACAGCCTCGCCTGCCGGAAGGCTTCAGCGCGCGCCCGGACAAGCTCGAAATCGAGCTGGGTCCGAAGGAACGCGCGCGGGTGCCGCTGACGATCATTCCCGACGCCGGCCTTGAGATCCCCGCGCGGGTGATCTGGACTCTGCGGGTCATCTTTGACGGCGAGGATCTTGGGGAGTACTGCGAGGGAATGCTGGAAGCGGTCGTGAGCTGAAGGCCCTACGCGTCTGCGCCTTCGACGTTCCCGGTGCATCCCGCCGGCCCCAGGTCCGCGCGGAACCGGGGGAGATGCAGGGCGAATGCGCCGGCGCCGAGGATGCAGATCATCCCGCCGGCCGCAAGCGTCCACGGGCCGCCGATGTGATGTGCGGCAGTGCCCGCAAGCAGGCTGCCCAATGGCATCGAGCCCATGAACGCCATGGTGTAGAAGCTCATCACGCGCCCCCTCTTGTCGTCATCCACGAGGCACTGAACCATGGTGTTCCCCGCGGCGATCTGGATCATCATCGCGCAGCCCACAAGCGGCATCAGCGCCAGGGAAAGCCACAGCGTCGATGACATGCCGAAGGCGATCACCGCAAGCCCAAACCCCACCGGCGCGGCGGCAATCCAGCTTTCGAGACGGTTGCTATTGCTGCGCGATGCGAGGATCACCGCGCCGACGATCGCGCCCACCCCCGCCGCCCCCATGAGGTACCCGAGAGTCTGCGCATTGCCACCCAGGATATCCCTTGCGAACAGGGGCATCAGGGTACCGTAGGGCATGCCCGCGAAGGATACCAGGGCGATCAGGAGCAGTACCGAGCGAATCGGTGCGTGCTGCCTGACATAGTTGAACCCTTCCCGCAGCCCGTGCGCCATCTTCACGTGATTGCTGTTGGCCCGAACTTCCAGCCGCATCGACAGGAGTGCCGCGAGGACCGCAAGGTAACTGATCCCGTTGATGAAGAAGCACCAGCCCTCGCCCACCAGCGCCACCAGCACCCCGGCAATCGCCGGCCCGATCATCCGCGCCCCGTTGAACATCGCGGAGTTCAGCGCAATTGCGTTGCCCAGGTCCTCGCGCCGCTCCACCGTATGCACCATCAGGGCCTGCCGGGTCGGGATATCGAAGGCATTGATGCAGCCCAGCAGGACGCTCAGAACGATGATCTGAGGAACGGTGATGCAGTCAAGGAGAACCAGCGCTGCGAGGATCATCGCCTGGACCATGGCCGCGGCCTGGGTGATGAGTAGCAGGCGAGGTTTGTGGACTCGGTCGGCCAGAACCCCCGCGAAGGGTGCCAGGATGAAGGCGGGGATCTGGCTCGCGAACCCCACGATGCCCAGGAGCGCGGCCGAATCCGTGAGACGGTACACCAGCCAGCCCAGGGCGATGCGCTGCATCCACGTGCCCACCATCGAGATCCCCTGGCCGAGGAAAAACAGCCGGTAGTTGCGGGATCCCAGTGCCCTGAAGGTCAGGCATATGCGATTCGCCGGGAGGTCTGAAGCCATGAGGCGGAAAACAACCTTGTGTGGCGGGCGCGATAGGCAGGTCTTTGCTCCCGTGCATGATACACGGGGCTCCCCTGGTCCGCAAGCTTGCAGCCCAGGAGCATCGGTTCTGTGCGATGCGTGCCCGCTGGGGCTAGATACGTTTTGAGCGTGCCCGCGCCTTCCGGTCCTGGGCCGTTGCCTCACAGCCCGCGGAGCGGGCGACAGCCCATAGCCGGCGGCGGAAGCCCCCGGATTACCGCCCCACGCTGCGCCTTGAGCCTCCGAACGGGGGCGGCAGGCCGTTCCCCGCGCACCGGGTCCGGCCTCTCCTCCGAGGGCTATAAGCGGACGGCTCCTGCTGGAGCCTGACAGCACATGGCACGGCCTCGACACCACGGACACCGGACGCTGGCCACACCATCACGAGAACCGGAGGGCCCCCATGCCCTGGCTGACTGCAGTAGCACTCGCCGCGTCATTCATGGTCCTAGCGCATGCAGATACCCCCGTCTGCGATCTCTCGGATGAAGCGGTCATCACCGCCTTCACCTCCGGCGACAGCGAGATCAGCGTCGCAGACGGGCCCGAGCCAGGCGGGAAGGCGCTGGGCCTGCTCTTCAGGCCCGTGAACGACTGGCCAAGCGCGCGGTACGAACTGCCCGACGTCCAGGACTGGTCCCGGGCAGACCTGCTAGTAGTGACCTTGCGCAATGACGGACCGCAGACGGCGACCATCGAGGTTGGAGTCGAGGACTCCCATGGCAATGCACACAAACCGGCGCGCAGGATTCGACCGGGAGTCTGGACCGAGATCCGCATCCCCATCGCCAACATGATCCACGGGAGGGACGAGGGCGCGTGGTGCGGGACGGCCATCGACGTGACACGCGTGGACCGCTTCTGGTTCCTGGCCTACAGCCCGAACGAGCCGCTGCCGGTGCGGTTCGCGAGCATCCGCCTGGTCACTCTGCCCCGCCTCGCCGCGCCGGAACTCTCGGCGCGCGGAGCATCGGACGGGGTAGCGCTCACCTGGACCGAACTGCCTGGTGCCCGGTGCTACGATGTCTTCCGCCGCGCGCGAGGGGAAGCCGAGCGGCGCATCGCGCGCTTCCCGGTGAGCCGCTTCGTTGACATCTCGGCGCAACCGGGGACGCAGTACATCTACCGTGTGGCTGCCGTGGACGAGCTGCTGCGCGCCGGGCGCCGGTCCCGCGCGGTGCGGGCCCAGACTGACTCGGGGGCCCCGGCGGCCCTGCCGTCCCTGGATCGGTACGGTGGCCGGACCGACATCCAGCTTCCCGCCACCGGGTTCTTCAGGTTAGGCAAAGTCGGCGAGCGGCACGTGCTGGTCACCCCGAACGGCCACCCGATGCTTTCCGTGGGCATCTGCGTTATCAGCCTGGGGGACTCATACACGCGGGTATCGAAGCGCGAGCACCTGTTCGCGGATGTGCTCGCCGAGAAGGACGACCCGCGCTTCAAGGACGCCTGGAATCCACCTTACGGATACGAGGCCTACGGGCTCGAAGCGGGAACCGGGCTGGTGTTCAGCCCCTACGTGCGCGGCCTGATCCTCAAGTACGGCGCGGACTGGCGCAAGCAGTGGGAAGCCGAAACCCGGCGACGCCTCGCGGACTGGAGCATCAACAC
>JAGPGE010000489.1 GCA_018056145.1 Armatimonadota bacterium | reverse complement strand
GTAGCGGGTCGCGACGAGTTGGGCGCTGTCCTGCCGGCCTTCGGCGAGCGCCACCACCTGGCAGCCAGGGATTGTCGTAAAGCAGTCTAGATGAGCCTTCTGTCCCATGAAGCCCGCGCCGACGAAACCGATGCGGATTGGATCGTTCATTGGGTCTCTCCTGTTGGCCGCGCTATGCGGGATGGCGCGTGCGCGCGGACTGCGCACGCTGGCGGCAGGCAGGCCAGATACTCTCCCGACCGGTCAGTGAGGGCCCCCCGGTGGGCGAAGCTCAGGCTGTCGCGAATCGACAGTTCGCCCCAACTGCGCGGATTCCTGCAGGCGACCGGTGGGTGGCCTGACATCGGCGCCTTCTTCGCGTTGACCCGTTAGCGGTGAAAATGCTACAGACGCTGCAGAGCAACCAAAGGGGAGTGACAATGACATCGCGCGAACGCATATTGGCGAGCCTTGCGCATCAGCCGGTGGATCGGGTGCCGCTGGCCGAGATGTGGATCGATCCTGTAGTGGTGAGAGCGCTGGCGGAAGACGCGGTGGACTCCAACGACCTCGTGGCCCATCTGGGGCTGGACATGGTGACCGTGCCGACCATGGTCTATGGCCCCGATGAGGTGGACTGGGTCGATCGTGATCAAGGACTGTTCCGGGACAAATGGGGCGCCCTGCAGCACCTGACCCGGGAGGCCATGGCAGTTCCCGCAACACCTGCGCTGATCGAATCGGAGAAGGACCTTGCGTCCTACACACCGCCCGATCCGAAGGAATCTCCGGTCATCGAGAAGGTCCGTCAGTTGCGGGAGCAGTTCCCGGACAAGGCGGTGGCGGTGGTGGGTGAATCCGGCTGGGCGCCGGCAGTGTATCTGCGCGGCGGCCTGGAGAACCTCTTCCTGGACCTGGCCCTGCGGCCGCAGTTCGCGAAGGAACTCATGGGCATCGGAGCGCGGTACTATGCGGAGCTGTTCCCTCTGTGCATCGCCGCGGGCGCCGACGCTGTCTTCCTGGGTGACGATTACTCCGACAACACCGGCCCCATGATGTCGCCAGCCATGTTCGAGGAGATTGTCCTGCCCCACGACGCCATGGTCGTTTCCGCCATCAAGCAGGCGGGCGCCTACTGCATCAAGCACACCGACGGCGACATCCGCAAGATTATGGACCAGCTCGTGAACACTGGTCTGGACGGCCTTGGGCCGCTGCAGGACGTGCCCGGAATGGAATTGGACGGGGTCCTGAACCGCTACCCCGGCAGGATCACGGTGATGGGCAACATCGACGTGGACTTGCTCGCTCGGGGGAGCGTAGACGACGTGGTGGCGGCCACGAAGCGGCTGCTGCGGGAGGTGTCCAGCGTCGGCTCGCACATCATGTCCTCGGGCAATACCATCGCTTCATGCGTGAAGCCGGAGAACTACCTGGCGATGGTGCGGACCACACAAGAGTTTGGCGTGTACCCGATTTCGGCGCCATGAGCGCATGCCGCTCATACTCCCGGAGGTGCTCCCGTGGCCTATCCCGGTGTTGTCTCCGACCTGCATACGTGCGCACAATTGGGCGTCCCCTCGCGCGTGCCAGTCTTTGCGCTGGGGGAGGAGTTCGACGTCGAGCTTTACGGCGTGGACTACCGGGAGTACATCCTGAGCGCCGAGAAGATGGTCGAGTGCCAGATCCAGGCAGTCCAGCGCTTCGATTATGACTGGATCCTCCTGCACCCCGATGACTACATCGAGTTTGAGCCCCTGGGTGTCGAGACGAAAGGCGACGCACGCATCCCGCCGGCCGCCGTCAACCAGCTTCCCGCGACCCGCGCGACCCTCTCCGGGCTGCGCATCCCACGCAATGCGGGCCGGATGCCCGCGCACCTGGAGGCCCTCGACGGTATCAAGCGCGCCCACGGTGACTCGCTGGTTGTCTCCGGGCGTTGCGCCGCGCCTTTCAGCGCAACCACGCTCCTGTACGGAATCAGCGATGGCCTCATGCTCCTGTACGATGACCCCCGGCTATTCCGCGATACCTGCGAGTTCTTCGTGGAACTGATGAGCGAGTGGGGGCAGGCGCAGATCAGAGCCGGCGCGGATTGCATCTGGCTGGGCGACTGCGTGGCCTCCTCGGGGTTCAGTTCACCACAGCAGTACGCGGACTATGCCGTCGAGCCCGCCTTCCGGGTTCAGGAGGCGATCAAGGCGGCGGGCGGCGAAGTCATCTACCACGCGGGCGATCGCTCGCTGCCCCACCTAGAGATCGGAGCGGAGTACTTCGACATCATCAACGTCGGGGAAGGCATTGACATCGCCGAAGTGAAGGCGGCCATCGGGAGCAAGGTCTGCCTGTCCGGCAATGCGCACCCCATCAGGCTGATGAACTGCGACAGTCTTGAGGAAGTCGCGCGCGAGACCCGGCGCATTGTGGAAGCAGGCAAGCCCGGCGGCGGGTATATCTTCAACACAGGCGAAGGCGTGCCCCGGCAGGTGAAGCCGGAAGTCATCAGGACGATGATCCAGACCGCCAAGACGTACGGGGTCTACTGACGGCAACATGAACCGCGCTTCAGTACTCCAGGCGCGGCCAGTCGGCGGGAACATCGCCGAAATCCGGTATCTCCAGCAGTTGCCCCTCGCGCTTCGCGGACTCGTGCGCCACGAGTCCCGGCACCATGTACCGAGCGGCCTGCCAGATGTTGTTCGGCGGCGCGGACCGGGTCACACAGGCGCGGATGAAATCATCCACGAGGAACTGGTGCGAGCCATTGTGACCGTTGGGTAGGCCGATGAACTCCGCTGGCAGGCGGGCGAGATCATGCACCCGCGAGGCTCCGCTGTGGGTGCCGTCAGCCGACGTGACCTTGCTCATCTCTCCGGTCACTTCCGATGCAGGGACACCGCTGCAGGCGAGCAGCTCCCGCAGGTCCACGGTGGCGGAACGGTCCTTCGTGACCCAGACCTGCCCGTCCACCTGCTCTTCATAGGACCCGAGGGTGCCGTACATGCTCATGCCCACCGTCCCCGGATGTCCGACGCGCCGGAACTCGTTGATACGGCACGCGCTGCCGTCAGACATGCGGAAGAGCGCGGACTCATTGCTGAAAACGTTACCCCAGATATTCACGTCGGGGTCGTAAATGTGCGGGTCCTCTACATCGGGAATGCCCTGGCAGGAGACGTGGGTCATGTAGGCGCCGGTGACAGAGATGATGAGGCTGGTGGAGTGGGTGGGGTAGTACATCGGCGGCCCGCCTGCGGTCTCCAGCCAGCGTTCGCCGCCGCGCCACTTCGCCACATCGTACAGGCCATGGTCCCAGTCGTGGAGGTACTCTCCCTCGGCGTAGACGATGCGCCCAAAATCGCCGGCTTCGAACCGCTTGCGACAGTAGATGGCGCACGGGTAGTAATAGCTGGTCTCGCCGATCATGTAAACCAGCCCGGTCTGCTCCACCATGGTGACCAGGGCTTCGAGCTCCTCCATGCTGTGCGCCGCGGGCACGGCGGAGTACACATGCTTGCCCGCTTCCAGCGCCTGCACGGCGTGGGGCGCATGGAGCCAGTGCTGAGTGATGATGGCGATGGCATCCACGTCGGTGTCGCACAGGTCGTCCAGGGATGGGCAGGTGTCAGGGATGTCGAACTCCGCGGACCGCGCCGCCAGCTTCTCGGCGTCCAGATCGCAGAGGATGACCTGTTCCACGGCCGGGTGAGCTTTGAACAGGGGGATGAAACACCGGGCGAATGCGCCCACGCCACAGATGCCTACTCGCAGGGCCATATCGGTCACTGCCAAGGGAAAGGATGCGGTTCGCCACGACAAGTCCGACCGGACACTATTCACCGAGTACTCGCTGGTCTCCTTCAGGACAGTGCAGGAAGGTGCGACCGTACCTTGCGCGGAAACTGCCTGCGCACTACCCTTGACAGGGCGAACTCTCCCCGAAAGCGTCACTGCGTCCATGGCCGTTGACCTGCATGTTCATTCCACCTGTTCCGACGGCACCCTCACCCCTGTTCAGGTGGTGCGTGCGGCCGCGTCCAAGGGCCTGTCCGCCCTTGCGCTGGCAGATCACGACACCGTGGCCGGGGTGCTGCCTGCGCTGCGCATCGCGGCCAGACACGGGCTGGACCTGTTCCCGGCGGTGGAAGTCAGCGCGCAGCATGGCCGGCAGGAACTGCACATCCTCGGGTTTCTCATCGACCTGGACGAACCGGAACTTGCCGGGGCGTTGGTGCGAGTGCGCGAGGGGCGAGAAGACCGCCTGGAGCGGATCGTCAGCCGGCTCAACAGCCTGGACGTGCCGATCACGCTGGAGCAGGTGAGGGAGATCGCGGGCGAGGGCAGCGTCGGCAGGCCCCACGTGGCAGCCGCGCTGGTAAGGATGGGAGCCGTCTCCTCACCGCAGCAGGCATTCCAGCTCTACCTGCGCCGCGGCCGCCCCGCGTACGTGGACCGGTACCGTCTGGGCGTTGAGGACGCCATCCGTCTCATCCGCAATGCCGGCGGGTTGCCGGTCCTGGCTCATCCGGGGCTGGGCTGCCCGGACGGGGTTATCCGCCACCTAGTCACCCTAGGACTGGGGGGGCTCGAGGCGTACCACGTGGACCACCGAGCCGCACAGACCCAGCACTACCTGCGCATGGCCGAGTCGATGGACCTTATCGTCACCGGCGGCTCGGATTCCCACGGTCCGGAAGGCCCCGCTCCAGTGGAAATCGGGCAGGTCTACGTGCCTGATTCGTGTGCCGATGCTGTGCGGGACTGGGGCAGAGCGAACGGTCGC
>JAGPGE010000488.1 GCA_018056145.1 Armatimonadota bacterium | reverse complement strand
GGGGCCAGGCTCATCCATCCGCGCCCAGAAGCTCTGGGCCACGAAGGACGGCGTCGAGCAGCTGGAGTGGTGAATTGGGGCAGGCATTCCCCTTTCGTGAAAGGAGTATGGCGGCGCGCACCGAACCTGGGTGCGGCACGCGAGAGTCGCGATGCTGCCACGCAAACAAGTGAAGAGGGGGTGCGTAAGCGAGCGCCCAAGTGAAGGGGTGAGTGATCTGCCGCGAGACGAGGCGAGCGGCAACGAGGGACCAGCCGCCAGACCGGATCCGGACGCTGTGTGGCTATCCCGATTCACGTTGGACGAAGACGAGGCCACGCGGGCTGCGCAGGACTATTCCTACTCTCCGAGCGGCCGGAACAGGTGGGTCTGGGTTACGTCAGCCCTCGCGTTTTGGGTCATAGTAGCCGTCGCGTTCGTGATGGTGATTCGCGGCTGCCAATCCTCGTCGGCACCCCCCGCCGCGCCTCGCCACACTTGGCATACCTGCGAGAACTGCGGCGGGGCAAAGGGGCGGTTCGAATCCGTTGTGACCGGGTACAGCCAGACGCCATGCGACGCCTGCGGCCCCGGCGGGTTCCTATGGTGCGGAATCCCCGGGCAGCGAAAGTGCAGCAGGTGCGAAGGAACCGGCCTGGAATGGGACTCTCGCATCCATGTGCACCTCGCCTGCCGAGTGTGCGGCGGGGCGGGGCACCGTTTCTGCATGTTCTGTGACGGTAGCGGATACCAGAGAACAGCGACGAACCAGCAGGTATGGCGGAACTGCAATATGTGCTGGGGTTGGGGGGGATGGTGGGTGCTTGAGAGTGACGATGACCGGCAGGGCGCCCCAAGGCCTCAATGAAGCGCGGACGGTAGCATTCCGGCGGCACCATCGGGGTCATCAGACCTCAGACACGAACCGCAACCACCGCATCTGCTTGGTCGCGCGGCCCGGCGCGGCAGTATCTCAACCGCATTCCCGACCACGCCGTCCAGCGTGATCATATCTTCGCGCGCCGCCCCGCCCCGCACATTCCCTCCCGAAAGCCTGTACTTCCACGCGCACATTCCCCGTGCCGCAGTCGCCCCCCCCAGCAGGGATTCGCCCCTGTCGCGTCGAAACACCCGCCATTCGGTCGCGCACGAGAAAGGCGCCACATGGCACCAGGCACGTTCACGCTGACAGTCCTCAACATCCCCGATATCGACCGTGGCGTGGGCCTGGCGATCATCCTCCAAACGTCGGGCGGCAGCACGGTGCTGTATGACACGGGCACCGGCTACCCCGAGGGCGACGGCTGGCAAGGCGGGTGGAATCGCGGTCCGTGTGAAGCGCACTGCCCCGAGCATTACATAACACAGCGGGCTCCCAACCGGAGGAACATAGCATGCGTCTGGCGGCGCTCATCCTGATCCTGGCATGTTCCGCTCTTTTTGCAGAAGACCTCGCGCGCGTGGACTTCGAGACCGCGCCCGAGACCGATCTCTTCACCAACACCTGGGGCGACAAGCCGGTGGAGGTTCTCCACAATGGCCGGATCGCCGATGGTGGCTTCGACGGCGCAGCGGCGAACCTCAAGCTGCAGTTCGGACCGGAGACACCCAACAATCTGTCCTACTGGAACGTGGGGTTTCCCGAAGCGGTCCCCATTCTCGAGGGCGTACGCGAGATCTCCTTCCGGGTGCGCACCAATGTCCCGGTGAGCATCAAGATCCCCATCAGCCCCTTCGGGTTCATCTACCACGGGCCGGGCGTACAGCCATCCGAAGAGTGGCAGACCGTGACGCTGGCCGGCGCTTACGACGAACTCATGGCCTGGTGCGCCCGGGGCGAGAAGGACGGCAGCCAGGGCTTCGTGCCCGCGGTGATTGTGGCCATTCGCACCGCGCCGGATGTGCTCGCGGATGTGACCGTGGACGATGTGACCGTCTCGGGGGACGAGGGCATTCGGGAGAAGATGCGCGCAGAACTCCGGGCGCGACGGTTCCGCAGAGTCCGCGCCAGCGTGGTCACCTTGCCATGGAGCGACGAAGGCCGCAGGCTGGAGACTATCCTCGACCGCCTGGATGAGGCCGCGCTGTCGGGGTCCGATATCGTCTGCCTGCCCATGGAATGCGTGAAGACCGAGGGCGAGCCAATCCCGGGACCGACCAGCGATGCCATCGCGGCCAAAGCCCGCGAGCATTCCATGTACGTCATCGGGAACATCCGAGAGCGTGAGGAAGACCGCGTATACGTCACCAGTTTCCTGTGCGATCGCAAGGGCGAGATCATCGGCAAGTACCGCAAGAGCCACAAGATGCCCGACGAGGACATGGACCTGGGCGATGACCTGCCGGTATTCGACACCGACATCGGCAAGGTGGCCATGCGCATCGGCAGCGACCGCTACTTCGCCGACATCGACCACGTATACACAGTCAAGGGCGCCCGAATGATCTTCTGGAGCCAGATGCCCGAACCGGTGGAGGACGAGCACCTGCAGGACTTCCCCAGCCAGGGCCGGGCACAGGACTACAACGTGTTCATCGCCTGCGCGCGGTACTCGCGGGACGAGCCGGGCTGGATAACCAACTTCTTCCCACCCTATCGCGGCTGCCCGGTCGGGCGCTCGTACATCATCAACCGGGAGGGCCAGCGCATCGCCAGCACGACCCGCAAAGGTTCGGTGGCGACCGCCGTGATCCCGGCCAGCGAACTGCAGGGCGCCGGACGCGGCCGCAACACGAGCCCGGCCTTCAGCGTGCTCACCGAACCCGTGCAAATGCCGGAACCCCGCGAGTGGGCGAAGCGGAAGGTCCGCGTCACCTGCATCGAGAACCACGTGGGTTTCGAGGACCTGCTGAACAAGCTTGATCGGGCTGGCGAGATGGGCAGCGACCTCGTCTGCACCTACGAGTTCGTCTGGGTGCCCGTGCACGGTGACGCCCCCACTCCCGAGAGAATCACAGAACTCGAAGAGGTTGCCCGCGAACGCTGCCGGAAGGTGGCCGAGAAGGCCGACCAGTGGGACATGTATGTTCTGCTGTGCGGGGTCGTCGAGAAGCGCGAGATCAACGAGGGTATCTTGTACGGCCGGGACGGGAAGGAAGTCGGGCGGTACCGCAAGATCGCGACCACTTACCCGGAGCAGATTCCGGGCGAGGAGACGCCCATCCTCGAAACCGATTTCGGTCGCATCGGTGTCCGCATCTGCGCGGACAACTACATGGTCGAACTCGACCGGTCTTACGGGGTCAAGGGCGCGGACATCATGGTCTTCAGCACCCAGGATTGGGGGCCCGACGCCATCCACCGGAACCTCCGGGAGATCTCGCGCTGCATGGACGCCCAGATGTTCCACGTCCAGGCGACGCACGCGACGTCGGAGGTCGCCCATCGCAGCATGATCGTGGACCCATCCGGGAACATCGTGGCCAGCAGCCGGTACCTGGCGCCCGGACTGGTCACTGCGGAGATCGACCTGGACAATGATCGCCCGCGCCGATACGTGCGCAACTGGACGGAGCATAGGCCCGGCGGCTACCTGCCCGAGTACCAGTCCACCGAGGTGCCGGAAGTGCGCAATGACCTGAAAGAGACGATCCTGCGGCAGCGGCGGCCCGAACTGTACCAGGCGCTCAAGGCGCCCGCCGAGTGAACCGCTGCGGATCTTGGGAGGTGATCCGATGGACGACCTGAGGCTGCGCGACACTCCGGAACTCCGAGGCCCGGCGATGATCCTCGGCTTCACTGGTTGGATGAACGGCGGGAACGTGTCCATCGGCACGGTGGATCACTTCGTGCGCCAGACAAAGGCCCGCAGACTGGCGGAGATCGACCCGCTGGAGTTCTACGTGCTCAACTTCCCGGTGGCCACACTGCCAACGGTGGGCCAGAGCGTGGAGCAGACCGGGCTGTCGGGAATGGAGATCGCCGCGATCTTCCGCCCGCATACGGAGATCGAAGATGGAGTGGTCAAGCGCTTCGTGCCCGAGACCAACGTGTTCCGGTTCTCCACCGCCCCCGAACTCATCCTCTTCTACGGCGAGGAGCCTCACATCCGGTGGCGCAGCTACTCCGATTGCGTGCTTGAGGTGGCGCGGCGCTTCAACGTGCGGGAGATCTACTTCGTGGGCAGCGTTGCCGGGCCCTTTCCCCACACGCGCGAACCCCGTGTGCGCTGCTCCACCGCGCGGGAGGAGCACAAGGAGCGGTTCGCTGGCTACGACGTGAGCTTCACCGACTACTCCGGCCCCGCCAGCCTGGTGACCTACCTGACCATTCGCGCGGACGAGATGGGCATCCCCTTGCGCAGCATCGTGGTGGATGTGCCCATGTACCCGACGGTGCAGATGAACGTGTATCCGCGGAGCATCCTGCGCGTCGTGAGGCTCCTGTCCGAACTTCTGCGTCTGCGCACAGACACATCCAGCCTGGAGCAGGCGGTGGAGAGCGTGCGCGAGCAGATTGACAAGGTGGTCGCCGGCGACCCGGAACTTCGGCAACTCGTGGACAAGATGGAGACGGTCTACGATACGGAAGTCGGGGGCGACGACGAGGACCTTCTGCGGCGGCTCATGGAAGGCATGGGCCCGGATGGACAGCCGGATGAGCGCCCGCCCGACGAGGAGTAGCAGGGATCGCGGGGGAGTCAGCGACCCGGGGCCAGCAGGTAAACACTCATGTGCGCGGTGGGCGGGAACCAGAAGTCTGGCGAGTAGCCGAAAGGCGGCGCGAAGGTCTCTATCACCCGGTAACCCATCTTCCCGTCCAGCAGCGCCCGCACGTACCGCACGCCTTCGGGAAA
>JAGPGE010000487.1 GCA_018056145.1 Armatimonadota bacterium | reverse complement strand
CGCGCTATACTGACGGACCACACGACGGATCGTGTCGCGCCAGGTAGGGTTGGTTGCCGTCTTGGGATGGCTCTCCAGCAGTGAGCTGATCTCCGACAGATGAGCCTCGCCTCCCAACTCCTTCAGAGCATCAGACACGACCTCAAGCCAAGTCTGCTTTGGTCGATCAGCGGTCACCTGCTAGTCCCTCCATGTGTGTCGTACACCCGCATTCATCCCCGCCCGATCTTCTCCGCATCCCGTTTCCAGCGGCGGTGCAGGGTGATGGCGACGCCCGCGCACCACGCGCCGCTGTCCACGACCAGGATGCCCATGCCGATCACGAAGGCACGGTCAGCCCAGAGCCACCATTCGCGCCGACGATAGAGCTCAAGGGACATCCCAACCATGAACCCGCCCCAGACAGGGATCGCGGCGCAGCCGTCGTTGATCCACCTGTCGCCCATGGAGCCTCCCCGCGCCCCTCTTATAGATCATTCCGCATCTGCCAGCCATTCCCTTCCCGCGGCGCACCGGGATCGGACCACTCAGTGTACCCTTTGACAAAGAGCGCGATCTGCGCCATTATCTACTAGCATTGTCGACTAACCTCTGCGAGGTCTCCCCCAATGCGCGTCTACGAGGACAACTCATATTCCATCGGCAACACTCCCCTGGTGCGGCTCAACAAGCTGACCCGCGGCTGCGGGGCCACGGTTCTCGCCAAGACCGAGGGCCGCAACCCGGCCTACTCGGTGAAGTGCCGGGTGGGCGCATCCATGATCTGGGATGGCGAGGCCCGCGGGCTGATCAAGCCCGGCACCCGCATCGTCGAGCCCACCAGCGGCAATACCGGCATCGCTCTGGCCTTCGTCTGCGCGGCCCGCGGCTATGACTGCGTGCTGACCATGCCCGAGACCATGAGCGTCGAGCGCCGCAGAGTCCTCCAGGCGCTGGGGGCCGAGATCGTGCTGACCCCCGGCAGCGAAGGCATGCGCGGCGCGATCCAGCGAGCCGAAGAGATTGTCGCCGAGGACCCGGACCGCCACTATCTGCCCCAACAGTTCAAGAACCCCGCGAACCCGGCCATTCACGAGCGCACCACGGGGCCGGAAATCTGGCGCGACACCGAAGGCCGGGTGGATGTGGTGGTTTCGTGCGTGGGAACCGGGGGCACAATCACCGGGATTGGCCGGCACCTGAAGAAGATCTCGCACCACCCCATCACAATGGTGGCCGTTGAGCCGAAGAACAGCCCGGTGATCGCCCAGACCCTCGCGGGTCAAACACCAGTGCCGGGTTCTCACAAGATCCAGGGCATGGGCGCGGGCTTTATCCCCGATGTGCTGGACCTGAGCATCATCGACCGCGTGGAGCACGTGGTGGACGACGAGGCCTTCGAGACCGCGCGCCGGCTTGCGACGGACGAGGGCATTCTGTGCGGGATCTCATCGGGTGCCGCCGCGTATGTGGCGATCAGGCTTGCAGGTATGGAGGAGTTCGCGGGGAAGATTATTGTGGCGATTCTCCCGGACCTGGGTGAACGCTACCTCTCGACCGATCTGTTCAAGAGTGCAGCCGACTGAAACGGAGAGCACTGCTATGCCGCTGCTATCGCGGAGAGCCACGTACGGACTGCGCGCCATGTGCGCCTTGGCGCACGCCGCCGAGACGGGTGAAGCGGTGACCATCGCGAGTCTCGCGACCGCCGACGGCCTGCCCCGGAAGTACCTGGAGCGCATCATCGGCCAACTCGCGGCAGCAGGACTGATCCGGGGCAAGCCGGGACCGGGTGGAGGCTGCCGCCTAACCGTGCCGGCAGACCAGATCTCCGTCTTGGCAATCGTGGAAGCGCTGGAGGGCCCGACCGCGCCCGCACCGTGCTTCAGTCCCGAATCCGAGGCGAGCGGCGAGGGCTGCGAGGGTTGCCGCGGCCTGACACGCTGCGCAGTCCATGAGATGCTGGCGCGGGTCCAGAACTCTGTGGACCGCGAACTCTCGGGTGTCAATCTGGCCCAACTGGCTGCACGCCAGCGCGAGATGTCCGCGCAGCCACAGTAGCCGGCTCAGATTAGCGCCGTGCTGAAGTACCGCTCCGCGCGATCCGGCAGGATCGTGACGATCTTCCGCCCCGGGGGCAGGCGTCGGGACAGTTCCAGCGCCGCCCAGACATTAGCCCCCGATGAAGTCCCCACCAGACATGCCTCCTTGCGGGCGAGGACCCGCGCCGTCTCCACCGCATCCTCGTCCGTGACCTCGATCACCTGGTCCACGTATTTCACATCCAGCACCGCCGGGACGAACCCGTCGCCGATGCCCTGGATCTGGTGCAAGCCGGGCTCATGGCCCAGAAGCGCCGATGCATTCGCGGGTTCCACCGCCACGCATAGGACGTGGGGATTGCGCTCCTTCAAGAACCGCGCCACGCCCTGGAAGGTCCCGCCACTACCGATTCCCGCCACGAAAGCGTCCACGTCGCCGTCCATCTGCTGCCAGATTTCCGGCGCGGTCTGTCTGTAGTGGATGTCGGGGTTGTGCGGGTTCTCAAACTGCTGGGGCATGAATACGCAGGGGTTCGACTCCGCGATCTCGCGCGCCTTGTCCACAGCCCCCTGGATGCTGAGTTCCGCGGGTGTGAGCACCAGCTCGCCGCCAAGCGCGCGGATGAGCTTCTTGCGCTCCTCGCTCATGTTCTCGGGCATCACGATCATCACACGGTAGCCCTTGTGCACACCGACCAAGGTGATGCCGATGCCGGTGTTGCCGCTGGTGGGCTCGCAGATGATGCACCCCTCAGTCAGCTTCCCCTCCTCCTCCGCCCGGGTGATCATGTTCAGGGCCACGCGGTCCTTCACACTGCCTCCGGGGTTGAGGAACTCGGCCTTCGCATAGATGTCGATATCGCTGATACGCGACAGTCGTACCATCGGCGTGTTGCCGATGGTCTGCAGGATGCTGTCAAGCCACATGAGCGCGTACGCCTCCGTACGGGTGGGGAGCCGGCAGGTCAGACCGGGGCTCGCATGAGTTGCGATGATACTACCGGGCGACGGCGCGGTCAAATGCGGGGAGGGCCGGCATCCAGCACCTCGGCAACCAGCGAGATCAGCTTTCTCAGAGTGAAGGGCTTGTGCAGCACCGCCGCCGCCCCTTCAGCCCGCAGTTTTTCGACAAGAGACTGCTCAAGCCGCCCGGTGGCCACGATCACCGGCGTGGCATTGCCCATCTCTACAAGCGCCTGCAGAATCCGCTGTGCTCCTCCCCCGGGCATCATCATATCCGCGATCACGAGGGCGAACTCTTCCCGCCGCAGCGCTGCGATCGCCGCGTCTGTCTCGCCCTCACCAGTCACGCGGTAGCCTTCCAACGACAGCGCAAGCATGGCGGTCTGGCGCACTTCCTCCTCGTCCTCCGCAATCAGTATTGAGGCGACGGTCTGCCCGTTCGTCGCATTCTTCGGCGCGCTGCTTTCGTCGTCGGGCTGTGACTGAACCGCCGCGTACTGGGCCACGTGCTCTTCGATGATATGCACCATGTCCGCCAGGCTAGTGGGTTTCTGGATGCAGGCCAGGGCTCCTTTGTTCAGAATGGATTCGGTGAGGGGCGTGGAGCTGGCCGCCGAGATGGCCACGACCGGCGCCTTGTGGGGGCTCTGCCGCAGGCGGTGCAGCAACTCGGAAGCGCCTCCGTCAGGCATGCGAACATCCGCCAGAATCAGCGCGAACTCATTGGCCGCCAGTGCCTCCATCGCTGCATCCACGCCGTCCACGGCCACGATGCGGATCCCTCGGTGGGCCAATGCTCTACCAAGCACGGCCAGATACTCACGGTCGTCATCCATCGCCAGGATGTTGCAGTGCTCCACCCGCGCTAGCACTGCTGTTTTGGCCGGCGGCTGGCCACTGGCAGTCGTTCGAGGCACCGCCTCCAGTGGCAGGCGGATCTCAAAGGTGGTTCCGCGACCCACCTCGCTCTGAACGCTGATGGTGCCGCCATGGGCAGTGATCGTGCCGTGCGATACCGAAAGTCCCAGGCCGGACCCCTGAACATCGCTCTCACCCAGGCGCCCTTTCGTCGTGAAAAAAGGCTCGAAAACGCGAGACAGGTTCTCGGGAGGGATGCCGCACCCGGTGTCGGCGAAGCTGATGGCAACCTCGTTCGCCGAGGTGTCATAGCGTGTAGTCACGCGTATCTCTCCACCGGACGGCATCGCGTGACAGGCGTTGATCACAAGGTTCAGAAAGACCTGCTCCATCTGCCCGACATCAACCTGCACCGGCCTTGGGTCTGGTGCGTAGTCACGACACACCCGGACTCCAGTCGCCTCCATGTAGGGCTCATGCACGGCGATGGCAGCATCAATGGCCGTCTCAATCTGCAGGGCGGCACGGTGCGGCGCCTCAGGGCGCGCAAAGCTCATGAGGTTCCGGCAGATCTCGACTCCTCGCGCGCCGGCGCTCAGAACGGCCTCGGTCAGAGCTCGGTAGCCATCCTGCGAGGGCGCCAGCTTCGCCATCTCCGCCCGCAGCATCATCGAACTCAGGATGTTGTTGAAATCGTGCGCGACCCCTGCTGCGAGTTGACCAACAGTGGCCAGTCGGGCCGAGTCTTGTGCCCGGTGCAGCTCCGTAATATTGCGCACATTGCACTGTACCACCCGTGTGTCCCCAGCGTCGATACAGGAGCACGAAAGCTGCACATCGATCTCTCTGCCATCCTGGGTGCGGATGGTACCCGGCTCACAGTGGCACACTCCATCTCGTCCCACGGTCTCCAGCAACTCGGGAAATGAAACCGCGTCCGC
>JAGPGE010000486.1 GCA_018056145.1 Armatimonadota bacterium | reverse complement strand
CTTCCCCGCGCCACTGTCGCCGACGATCACCACGTTGCTGGTGCGCCCACCCTTGAGATCCACACGGCACATGGCCCCATGCACGGGCAGGCGCCCCTTGCGCATCGCGGCCACGTTATGCAGGGTCAGGAGCATCTTCTTGAAGTACCCGAGGTAGTCGACCTCGTCCGAGCGCGCGATGACCCCTAGCACTAAGTCGTTCTCCTCGTCTTCGAAGAAGACGGTGGGGTTCTCCTTGAGCGCACCGCGGGGCACGCCGAAGACCAGGATCCCGTCCGGCTTCTCCCGCGCCTCATTGTGTCCGCCGATCTCGAACAGGTTCAGTAGACAGACCGCGTGAGCCAGAAAGTCCCGGTCGAAGTAGACCAGCATGTTCATCTGCCCCACGCGGATCGGAAGGCAATGCCAGCGCGCCGGGTTGATGATCACGCGCTCCAGCGGGTTGCTGTCAACCTGCTCGAACTTTCCCACGCGGCGGTTTGCGAAAGGATACAGCACCACTGGGGGCACCATGAGCGCAAGGCGGACCATCTTGATGTCCTTGAGCATCTGGTAAGGTCCGGGCGGGCACGGCCAGGACACCTTGTCGATGAGCAGGCTCATGTTCGCGCCACTGGGCACCTGACGGTAGACCCGGGGCCAGTGTCCGCGCAGGTGGTACAAGATGCGCTGGTAGGCATCGCGAACCAGGCGGTTCAGGTCGTCGTTGGAGTGGATGAAACTCAAGTGCCCTTCCAGCGCCCGGTCCCGGGATTCATCGGCGCCGCCCTCGAAAATCAGGTAGCGCTCATGCGCCCGCCAGTGGTCATAGAGCATCTCGACCAGCGCCGCGAGGGCGTCTGGATCAGACAGGAGCACCGTGATATCCGGCGCTTTCACGCGCAGTTCATCTGGCGCCAGGTCCACCAGCAGGCCGAGAGTCCGCGTGAGAACCAGGGCGGCTTCGGAGATCTCGCCCGGCTCGCAGGTGGTCTCGAGGCCCTCAAACAGGCGCATCATCGTGGACTCGCGAGAGCGCAGACGGTCGATGAAGCCCTGAATCATCGCGGCCGCGGTGGCGCTCTGAAAGACCTGGGTGGGCTGGGTACACTGCACGCCAGTCATGTGGATGACGACGCTGCGATCAGACAGTTTGGCGGGTGAGAGAGGCATCCTGGTCACCTCAGCGGTTTGGCAAGTGACCCGCGCTCTGGGCGCGGGTCACCGGGCTTGCCACATATTCCCGTGCAACATCCGGTCAGGCGCCTCCGGGGACGTTCTCAGCCCTTAGTCGCCTGATCGCGTCCTCCAATGGCTTCGGGCCAAGGTCGCCTTCCTCGCGGGACCGCACGGCAACCGCTCCGGTCTCGGCTTCCTTGTCGCCCACCACAAACATGTACGGCACCTTCTGCCCTTGTGCGTGGCGGATCTTGTTCCCGAGGGTCCCGCTGAGCGTGTCCACTTCCACGCGGAAGCCCTCATCCATGAGTCTTCCCGCAACCTGCTGCGCGTACTCATTATGACGGTCTGTGATGGGCAGAACCGACACCTGCACCGGCGCGAGCCAAAGCGGGAACGCTCCCGCGTAGTTCTCGATGAGGACGCCCAAGAAGCGCTCGATCCCGGCCAGCACCACCCGGTGGATCATGACGGGCCGGTGTTCCTGGCCGTCCTCACCCACGTACGTGATGTCGAAGCGCTCGGGTTGCGTGAAGTCGCACTGGATCGTGGGGCATTGCCAAAGCCGGCCGATGGCGTCCTTCACCTTGATGTCGATCTTTGGCCCGTAGAACGCGCCACCGCCCGGGTCAACCTCGTACTCAAGATTATTGGCCTGCAGCGCGTTGATGAGCGCGTTCGTGGCGATCTCCCATTGCTCATCGGAGCCCACCGATTTCTCCGGCCGCGTGGACAGGTAGACCTTGTACTCCGGGAACCCGAAGGTCTGCATCATGAAGGCCGCAAAGTTGATGACGCCCGTGATCTCGTCGAGAAGCTGGTCCTCGCGGCAGAAAATATGGGCATCATCCTGGGTGAACCCGCGCACGCGCATGAGCCCGTGCAGAACTCCGGAAAGCTCATGGCGATAGACGGTGCCCAGTTCGAAGTACCGGATCGGCAGGTCCCGGTAGCTCCGGGTCTGCGTCCGGTAGATCAGGATATGCCCCGGGCAGTTCATGGGCTTGATCCCGTACTCCTGGTTGTCAATCTCCGTGAAGTACATGGGATAGCCCTGCTGGCGGTGCCCGGAGGTGGTCCAGATGTCGCTCTTGATCAGGTGCGGCGTGCGCAGCAATTGGTAGCCGCGCTTGAGGTGCTCGCGGATGCTGAAGTCCACCACGAGTTGCCGCAGCATGGCGCCCTTCGGGTGATAGTACGGCAGACCCGCGCCGGCCTCCTCGTGGAAGCTAAACAGGTCCAGTTCGCGGCCAATTCGCCGGTGATCCCTGCGTTTGGCCTCCTCAATGCGCTCCAGGTGCTCATCCAGCAGCTTGCGGTCCGGGTACGCCGTCCCGTAGATGCGCTGGAGCATGGCATTGTGCTCATCCCCGCGCCAGTACGCGCCGGCGACGGATGTGAGCTTGAATGCCTTCACCCGGCCCGTGCTGGGCAGGTGTGGCCCAACGCACAGGTCCCGGAAGCCGTCATGTTCATAGACGCTGATCACGCTGCCTGCGGCGGCGATGTCCTCGATCATTTCCAGCTTATATGGGTTGTTGGCAAACAGCTCCCGGGCCTCATCAGCGCTGACCTCGCGCCTGCTGAAGCTCTCGTCCGAATCGACGATATACTGCATCTCGCCCTCGATGCGTCGCAGATCGTCCTCCGAGAAGGGCGCGGGCACGTCAAAGTCGTAGTAGAAGCCCTCGTCGATGGGCGGGCCGATGGTGAGCTTCGCGTCCGGGAATAGGCGCAGGACCGCGTCAGCCAGGATGTGAGCGGAGGAGTGCCAGAAGACATCGCGGCCCTCTGCGCTGTCGAAAGTCACAATCTGGATCGCGGCGTCGTGCTCCAACGGGGTGCTCAGGTCCACCAGCTTTCCGTCGATCCTCCCGGCAACCGCGGCCTTCGCCAGGCGGCTCCCGATCTTCTCGGCGACCTGAAGGACGGTAGTCCCCCGATCACACTCGATCACTGAGCCGTCTGGAAGCGTTACGTTGATAGCGCTCATCGGGACACCCTCCTTCTTCGCGAGTGGTGAGAATCAGGCACCCGTGGCAGCATGAACGCCGCCAAACGGGTCCGCGACAGTATATCAAATGCCACTGGTACTGTGAAGGAGTGCTCAAACGCGCAGGAGTCCCAATTCCCCGCGACGAACCGCTCCGCACCAGTGAACGGAGGCGAGACATGAGCAGGTATCGCGTTGGGCTCATCGGCTGCGGCAGGATCGGCAGCGAATTTGAGGACCTGTTCCCCGAGAAACCGTCCAGTATCGCCGGCGCATTCGCTATGCACCCCGACTGCCAACTTGTCGCGGGCTGTAACCGCGGCGAGGAGCGCCTGCACAGGTTCGGCAAGCGCTGGGGAGTGACCGCGCTCTACCACGACCACCGCGAGATGCTGCGCCACGAGAACCTGGACATCGTGGGGATCGCGACGCCACCGGGCGCACACCGCGACCAGGTGGTCGCGGCGGCTGAGGCCGGCGTCAAGGGCATCTTCTGTGAGAAGCCCATGGGCCTGAGCATCGGCGAGTGCGACGACATGATCGCCGCCTGCAAGGCCTCGGGCGCGAGGCTTCTCGTCAACTGCACCCGGCGCTGGATCGGGCAGTATGAGGCGCTCCGGCGCGAGATCACCGCGGGCAGGTGGGGCGACCTGCTCCACATGGTGGGCTGCTGCCAGGGCTGCAAGCCCCTCCCCGACTGGGAGGCGGAGTTTGAAGGGCCCATGCTTCACGACGCCGTGCACCTGTACGATCTCATGCGGTTCTTCGCGGGCGATGTGGAATGGGTGCTGGGCACCGCATCGCGACGCAAGCGCCACGACCTGCGCGTGGAGGACACCAGCCTGTCAATCCTTCAGTTCTCCAGCGGCGTGCAGGGCGTGACCGTCGTGGACGAACTGACCGAGGATTCCCGCTTCTGGCTGGAACTCCACTTCGAACGCGGACTGGTCAAGGTCGGCCCGGTGTTCGAGGCGCGCAAGTCGGTGCGCGCCGACACGGATGAGACTTGGTGGCATACACTCACCGAAGACCAGTTCCCGCCTTCGGTCTGGGACGGCACGGGGATACTCAACGCGGTGCGCGACCTGGTAGCCGCCATCGAGACGGGCGCCGAGACGCGCTCCACCGGGGAGGATGGCCGGGCCGCTATCGAGGTCATCATGGCCCTGTACGAATCCGAGCGCAGGGGGCACGAGAAGATACCCCTTCCGCTGGAAGAGCCGCGGCGAATGCTGGAGGTCCTGCGGGAAGAGGGTATCTACTGAATGACATCGCGCGAACGCGTGCTGGCGGCAATCGATCTCGGCAGGCCCGACCGAGTGCCCCTGGATATCTGGGCGACCGCCGAAGTCTGGGCGAAACTACAGGCCCATTTCCAGACGGAGGACATCAACGCGATCCGACGCGAACTGCACATTGACGGGTTCGCCGGGGCAGGTCCTGCCTACATCGGACCGCAGGTGCCCACGTACTCGGACGGCACAGTTGAGGACTACTGGGGCATTCGCTCGCGTCCCGTCCAGTACGAGACCGGCACTTACTACGAAATGTGCCACCACCCGCTGGCTTTCGCGAAGACCGTGGCCGATCTGGACGAGTACAACTGGCCCAGCGCCGACTGGTTCGACTTCAGCGGCGTCCGGGCCCAATGCGAGGCGGTCTGCGAGCACGCGGTCGTGGAG
>JAGPGE010000018.1 GCA_018056145.1 Armatimonadota bacterium | reverse complement strand
GGTCCATGGCTACAATGCGGCCCTTCCCGACTTGCTCCTCCACCATCACCGCGCCGCCGTTGACCGTGGAGGTGGCCAGTATCCGGCAGTCCCCGGTCTCGCTCACCCCGAACAGCTGCCGCTGCACCATCTGGTTCTCATACAGGGTGTCCGGCGCGCTGGAAACGGTGCCGAACCACCATGTTTCGTCGCCCACCGCGAAACCGCGGGTGACATCGCATTCCGCCTCAATGCGGATGCCCGGCCGCATGCGGTCGCAGACGTGGGTCTTGCTCAATCGGAGCCCGCGCGCCGCGGCATACTCGAACAGGCAGCAGATCACCTGTCCGCCGCCGCGCGCGTAGCTATCCAGGGCATCGAACTTGAGCTTCGGCAGGTTCACCCCGTGGTTCACCTGCACGACCACGGCCCGGTACTGGCGCAGAACCGACACCCCGTGCTTCTCCGTGCGGAAATCCAGGCGCTTCAGCCGATCCGGGTAGAGTATCTCCAGGTCAGCGGCGGTGCCGCAACCGGGAATGTCAGTCAGGATGAGGATGTCGTGCTCCTCAGGCATCTCAAACCCTCACGTATCGGTGATCTGTCCAAGTCGCGGGTCGCCTGCTGCTGGACGCTCCAGCCTCTCGCGTGGCGCGGGCGGCGTCGCTCCCTTTGATCTGGTTCTGTTGGCTTACCATCAACCTTCCAGTGCCCGCTCGTACATCGCATCCACATTCTCCCAGGGCACCTCCGGCCCGATGGACGACGATGGGGCAATAAGCAGTCCGCCCTGTCCGCCGACTGCCCGAATGCATCGCTCCACTTCCCGCCGCACGTCATCGGGTCCTCCATGCGGCAGGACCCACACCGTCGAGACGCTGCCGAAGAGGATCGGCGGCCTGCCGTCTCGGCTGCGCATGCGCGCCAGGTCCTCCAGACGCACGCCATCGGGTGTCTCATACAGGCCCTGGAAACCGTCCACGCCAAGTTCAACCATCCGCGGGATGATCTGCCGGTAGTTCGCGTCCGCATGCCAGACGATACGGATTCCGGCCTGCTTGAGGGGCTCGAAGGCGCGCGACAGCACCGGGAAGTAGAGCCGCTCCAACAATGCCGGCGACAACACCGGGCCCTTCGCATCGCAGATATCCTGCCCCGTCCAGATGATGCGCGGGAGATCATGCTCGCGGATTGCCGCCGCTGCAGTCTCGTACCGGCACCGCGCGGTTTCGCCCCACGCCGCGAAGAGTCGCGCCATGTCATCGGGGTACAGCGCGCAGGCCATCAGGAAGGCCTCGTAGGTGTACACGCCGTCCGAGGTCGGGAAGGCAGGCGCGTATCCCAGCGTATGCGGGATCACCAGCATGTCACCGGCTTCGCGCTGGGTCTCCACCGACACCCTCAGGTAGTCCCGGTACGCGCCCTGGAAGTCGAAACTCTCCCGCACCTGCTCAACCGTGGGCGCCGAGCGCGCATACTCCGCCACGCCCTCCGGTGTAGCAATCTCCGGCTTCGCGTGGCTGATGCTGAAAGATGTCTCACGGCCCCAGGCGTCCCGCGTGGTCTCCTCGGGCGGCTTGGGCATTACCGGGCCGAGGATCGCGTCGCAGCCCATGCGCCGGAAGCCCTCGAAGAGCGTCTGCCGCGGGGCATCCCAGAACTCCGCCGCCCCGGCCTTCGCCGCAAGATACCGTGCATTCTGCAGCAGGCCCCCCGCAACGGGTGCCCGGTCAGTGGGCTCGAAGTTCAGGGCGGCGAGAGCGCGTTCAATGCCTGTCATTCATGATGCTCCAGGTCAGGGGTGGGGGACAGGTCTGCGTCGCCTATGGCGCCAACTCCACTTCCAGGTCATCCAGGAATACCGACAACTCGGTCGGTTCCGGCCCCAGCTCCGGTGTGAAATCCACCACGATCTCCATGGGCGGGCAGTCCTGCAGATTGTCCCTGTTGCCCGTCGAGGTTGGTGCTGGCGGGTCCGCGGCGAGGTCCCAGTACACCTGCCGCCAGCCTTCCCAGTCCAGCGTCTGCGCCGGCCCGTAGAATGCTTCGCCCGAAGCGTCCCGCACTCTCGGGCGGAATGCCAGGCCCGAACCGTCACCGAGTATCCAAAAGCCCATCCGCATCACGGGGCGCTCATACTGCATGCGGATCGAGAAGAGCTTGATTAGCCAACGTGCCGGATGCGCCGCAGGGAGTTGCACCCGCAGGTTCACGGACTTCTTCCCGCTATGAGCGTGCGCTTCGGAAAGCTCCGCCGCGCCCTGTACTGCGGCGCCCTCCGCGGTCTTGTCCGGGTCCGGGAAGACCCGCGACCAGGGGTTGTCGAGCTCGAAATCATACCTGTACAGGACGCCACCCGCCGCGGTCCGCTCCGCTCCCGGGGGCAGGACGTCCGCGGACTCCTCAGGCTTCGAGCCCGGCGCCACCGGCCCGATGTCCGCTCCCCCATACCCGCCGGTGTTGTAGGCCCGCCCCACGGCAACGGACGCCCGGCTTGCCCAGGGCGTGTCCGGGATGAACTTTGGCTCGGCAAGAATGGAGTGGGCGTCGTTCCCGGTGTCCGCGCGGTATGCGTCGAATTGCTCCGGACCATAGCGCTTTCCCGCCATGAACAGTCGCCCGGGGTGCAGCAAGTTGTAGTCGCCCCCGAACTCCCCATCCGACCAGACCTCTGCTTCCGATGCCCCGACGACCACGCTGTTGGTGACGTAGCCGCGCCCGCCCGGAGCGACCCTCACCCCGAATCGTCCACCCTCAATGAGGCAGTGCTCAATCACAGCCTTGGCGGACCCGGCGACGGCGATCCCGGTCTCCCCGGGGCCTGACCGCACCACCACGTTGCGCAGGTTGGTGATGCTCTCCCGCAGGGGATGGGCCGCAAGCAGCGGGAAATCCGGCAGTGTGATATCCGAGCCGACCAGCGCTATGTTCTCCGGGCTACCCGAAACCTCGCTGTCGATCACCGAATGGAATCCGCCCAGGAAGAAGATGCCCTTGAGCACATTGCCTCGCACCGTCATGCCCGAGTAGTGGGTGCGAGCGATGCTCACATCTGCGATGCCGTGGCACTGGTTGTGCGAGAAAACCGCGCCCCGCACGTAGCATTCGCAGTTTTCGTGGGCGCTGAAGCCTTCGTCGCCATTCCATTCGCCCGCGATGTTGTCGAACCACACCGGCGCGCTTCCGCCATGGATGTTGAAGCCGTCGTTCCAGAAGTTCTCGCAGCGCAGATCGCGGATGATCACCTGGCAGGCGCCCGTCATCAGGACGCCCGAGATGCGCACACTCATCCGCAACTCGTAGTCCGCGGGCGTCTTCCCCGGAGCCGGACGGAAGTACAGCGTGCCCGCCTCCCAGAACCACCGCTCCGGCGCCTCAACCTTCGCGCTCGCCGCCTTCTGGTAGCAGATTCCGGGTCCGAAGAGGAACTTCACTTCGGTCTTCTGCGCCAGCCGATAGATGCCATCGGCCTCGGTCCAACCATCCTTCGGGGCGATGTCCGCCCCGCTCAGCGTCGCACCGTTTCCTTCGACGATGGTGGGCGCCTGCGGCGTGCCCCCCTTTTCGACCGAAAGCGATTCGCGGTACGGTTCCGGGTTCGCTGTCAGTGACAATGTGTCTGAGTGCCCCATGCTCTGCAGCGCCCGGGCGATGGTCCGGAAGGGCCGCTGGATGCCGTCATTGCCGTCGTCGCCCAGCACATTGTCCACGCGCCAGGTTTCCGCTGAGACGCATGCTATGACGGATGCCGCGAGTACGCAGGCGACAGCGGTTCGGACCAACTTCCTCGGATGCACGGGCGGGTCTCCCTCAAGTGGTCACCGCGCTACCCCGACGCCTTGCAGGATACGGCGCGGAACCGTATAGTACAGTCGGACCGGGCGATCAGGTCAGGAACTCCTGGCGGATCGGGCTGAAGGCGTCGAGAATCAGCGCGTCCTCTAACACCGTCACCTTGTGAGGCACGTTCGGCGGGACGCGGTAGCCCTGCATTGGCCCCAGTTCCAGTTGCTCATGGCCGATGTGGGCGATGATCCGCCCGCTCAGCATGGTGGACAGCTGTTCATGCGGGTGGCAGTGCGGCGGAGCGTCGGCGCCCTTGAGCAGGCGGAACAGCACGAACATCACGTTGTCCAGCGTGACCACTTTCCGCGCGGATAGCGCATCGGTCTCGGTCCATTCAATGTCGTCCCAGTTGAAGAAGACGCCGTTCATGGAGGACCCCCATAGTGGATGTAGATGCCACCGGGTTCCCCGCCGGCAGCGCCCAATCCTCCGCCCCAATGACAGGGAGGCCGATCCCGTGAGCATCGATCCCGCAGACTGGTCCGCGCAGCGCGAGCGACTCAAGAAGCGCATTCTCGAGATCCTCGGGCCATTTCCGGGAGAGATTCCGCCGCTCAACCCCCGCACCGTGGTTGAAGTGCAGTGCGAAGGCTACGTGCGGCGCAAGGTGCTCTTCCAGTCCCAGCCGGGGGAAGACGTGCCCGCCTACCTGATGATCCCGGACGGTATCGATAGCCCGCGCCCGGTGGCCTTCTGCATCCATCCGACCACCCGCGGCTCCGGCAAGGACAGGATCTCCGATGTCTGGGGAATCGCGCCGCATACGCCGCCCGAGCCTTCGCGCTCCTACGCCCACGAGCTTGCGCAACGCGGCTACGTGGTGTTCGCGCCAGACTTCCTCACCGATGGCGAACGCATCTACCCGGGCTGGCCGCCGTACCACACCCGGCCATTCTATGAAGCCAACCCGGAGTGGTCCGCGGTGGGCAAGAACATTTGGGATGCCATGCGTGGCATCGACTTCCTGCAGACCGTTCCCGAAGCAGACTGCTCGCGCATTGCCACCATCGGGCATTCCTTCGGCGGGCACCACTCTATCTTCATCGCCGCCTTCGACGAACGTGTTTCCTGTGTGGCGGCCAACGGGGGTGTCATGTCCTGGCGCACGGGACCGGGGCTTCACTGGGCGCGGCCACTGGACAGCTGGTACACGTACATCAACAAGCTCCGCCCGTGGCTGGTGGACGAGAGCCTGCCCTTGCCCTTCGAGTTCTGGGAGTTCATCTCGCTCATTGCCCCGCGACCCGTTCTGGCGATGAGTTCGGATGCGGATGGGGAGACCTACGAGGATATGGTTTTCACGTACACCCAAGCCCACCGCGTGTGGTCAGACCTGGGCGTGGGGGATCGCGCGCTGTTCTACCACTACCCCGGCCCGCACGACTTCCCTGGTCCGGTGCGCGACATGGCGTATGCCTGGCTGCACCGCTGGCTATCATATCCCGGCAAAGAGGTCTGACGGATGAAGGTCGTCCCGCGCGTGGTTCTCGCGTTCACTGTCTGCCCGGCTCTCGGAGCGATGCTCGGGCGCGGCTATGTCTCGCAGCTGGTTGGAGGAGAGAGCATCGGCGCCGGGCCGGGGTGGCTTGCGGGCCTGGCGATCGGGATCGCCATGGCCTTCGCGGTCCTGCGTCTTTGGACCTCTCGTGCGACCAACTGGAACGCGGTCACGGCGGACCTGGTGCTGCTCTCGTTGACGACACTCGCTCTGGCGGATGTCTTCGCCCAACTCGCGCGTGTCCAGTTCCCCCCGCTGGTCCACATTACCGGCGTGGTATACCTGCTGAGCCTGCTGGTGGTGCTGCGAAGGCTGTACGTGACGTCGACTCAGGTCTGGAGAGAGCGCCGGGGGTAGGGGAGATGGCATGCAAGCAAAACGCCTGCCCTGGTATCAGAGCAGGCGCATGAAGGAAGCTGCGAGTTCTCTGCTAATGCCGCGTGTCCATCAAAGGGCCGGGCCGGTGGTGCTGTGCGAACGGTGATGGGCAGCCAGCCCCAGAAGATCGGTGGCGTCAGTACGGGCCACCAGCACGTGCATGAGCCCCGATGTCTCCCAAGCCACCACTGACCCCCCGCGTTCGGCGCGGACCCAGTACTGCGCACTCCCGTAGCTCACTGCTCCCAGCCCACTGCGATCGAACAGGTCGGCGGGGAACTGGAACTCCGAGATCTTCGCCCGGTCATCCACCCGGTAGAGGGTGTGATCCACGAACTTGCCGCCCATCGGGAAAAGCCGCCGCGCGATGGGTACCCAGGTCGGATTACCCGGGCGCGACGTCACCACATCGTACACATTTCCGGCAGTCGAAGCGGCGCGGGAGAACGACGCCTCCGCCGCAAGATGCTGCCGTACGAAAATCGGGCCCATTCCAGCCGCTTCCGAACTCTGAGACCGCCAGACCAGAGCCGAGACGATGAGCAGCAGGCCGCAGGCAGCAAGCGCCGGCACCGAGCGCCAGTCCAGGGAACGGGTCTTCTGTGGTTGCATGGCCCGGGCTAACGAATCGGTGTCATCCAGTGCAACCACCAGGCGGTCCCACGAGCCGGCGGGAGGGTCGACCTCCGGTGACGAGGCGCTCAGGAAACGCTTCCCCGCCAGAATTCGGCCCGCCAAGGCGCTGCAATGCTCGCATACCGAGACATGTGCGGCGACTCTGCGCTGCTCCTGCCCGGTCAACTCACCGTCCACCAGGCAGCCGACCTGTTCCTCTGTGATGGGGCAATGCTCGCTCATGTTACAGACCTAAATCATGCCGTTTTCCCTGGCGTACTCCGCCAGTGACTCCCTCAGGAGGCGACGGCCGCGGAATATTCGGCTGCGCACCGTGCCCAGGGGTATCTTGAGCGCGTCGGCGATCTCTTTGTACGACAGTTCGTGCATGTCCGACAGGATGACTGCCTCCCGAAACTCTTCGGGCAGTGCGAGAAGCGCTGGCCCGATGGTGTCATCCGGGATATCCCACAGGACCTGTTCCTCAGGCAGCGGATCAAGCGAGCGCTCCTGCGGAACGCGTCGTGCGCCACCGTCCGTCAGGTCTTCCCATGCCACTGTCTCCGGACTGCGACATGACCTCCGGTAACGGTTGATGTGGGTATTGGTGAGAATCCGCAGTAACCACGCCCGGAAATTGGTCCCCAGAGCGAACTGGTCGAAGGCAACGTAGGCCTTCAGGATGGCCTCTTGGGTGAGATCCTCGGCATCAGCGTAGCTGCCCGTCATCCGCAGAGCGGCGTTGAAGACATCACGATGGTGCTTCTTTGCCAGGCGTTCGAACTCGTCACGCTTGGCGCGTTGCTTCTTCTGTTCTCTGTCTGCGAACAGCCGCACGATGTTCTACCTCGCTGTTTGCGACCGCGACAAGAGCATCCCGACTTATTACCCTGAACAACCCCAGTTGGCCCTCTTGTTCCCGGGCGGGTGATGCAGTTGGCGGTCTGGCTGAACAACCCTATTTTAGACTTATCGAACTACGCTCGTGTTCGGGTGTGGCGAACACCTTCACGGCATATCTGACATACTTTCTTACCCACCTGAAGCCCCGTTCAACCGAAGATTGGTGCTCAAGCGTCGCTTCTTCCTCTGCGCTCAGAAGGTGGGGAGCGCATCGCTTCTTCAACTTCAGAATGGCTTTATGGTCGTCATCGCTCAGAAACGGGAAAAGAAGCGCGGTGCATGGGTTCGAGCCCGTGATGAACGCCGAGGTCAAGTCGACCAGCCGGGGCCGCCCGTCGTCCGTGACCAGGATATTGCCCAGGTTCTTGAGGTCCCCGTGCACAATCCCACGCCGGTGCAGGCCGCCGATCAGCTGACTGAGACGCTCGAAGAACGCCTCGTCCAGCAGATGCGGCGGCGCTGCCGTGACCTCCGTGGCGTCCATGTACTCGGTCACCAACGCATATGGGCCAAGGTCGGCCGCAAGCTGCGGGACACCATCCAGACCGGCAGCCCGCTCAAGCGCCATCCGCTCACGCCACACCAGGTAGGCCCCGAGCACGCGTTTGAACAGGGTGCCGTTGGATGCGTAGTCCTTGACCACAACCTGGCGTCCGTTCAGCGATACCAGGCGCACATCGGGCCGGGCCTTCTCGCCAGGACGCAGGACGCGGACCGTGTGCTCGCGGATGTACTTGCGCGTCATTTGCTCGCAGGCCATGAGCCTTCCGTTTTCGCATTCTGGGAGCAGGCCGAACAGCTCTTGGGCGCCCACCGGGGAACCGACGTGATGGCCCCGAATGGGCACTTCTGGCACTCCAGGCAGCCGATGCACCGGCGCCCGTTGACATCGGTGCGCGGATCAATCCCCTGCGGGCAGTGTCGCACGCACCACAGGCAGTTGACGCACCTCTCTTCCGCGAAGCGGATCTCCCAGGCACTCACCCGCTGGAAGAGTGAGAAGATGGCTCCCAGGGGGCAGATGACCGCACAGAAGGGGCGCTTCCAGAAGAGCATGGTGGCGATGGTGCCCACCAGCAGAATCTGCTTGAACCACCACCACTCTTGCATCATCGAGCGCAGTTCCGGGTTGAACAACGGCTGCAGCAGTCCACCCTCGAGCGCGCCCATGGGACAGAGCTTCGAGAACCACGGCTGGTGTGTGTAATACGGAATCACGAAGACCAGGCCCGCAAGAACAGCGAAACGTAGGTATGTCAGCGGGGCCGGGACCAGGGATTTCTTTCGCCGCAAACGCCCGACCATCTCCTGAAACCAACCGAAGGGGCACAGCCAGCCGCACATCATTCGCCCGAAAAGAGCGCTGAAAAGCAGAAGCGTGCCGATGGTGTACAGGGGCAGGGCGACCCACAACCCGCGGATCCCGGTCTCGGCAAGCGTGTAGGACGCGTTGCTCGAGGCATTCTGGAGCACACCGATGGGGCAGGCGAAGCTCGCCCCCGGGCAGGCCCAGCAGTTGAGAACCGGGTAGCAGAAGCCCTTCCAGTGGCGCAAGAGGTAGGAGTTGGCGAAGATGATGGACGCGACCTGGATGGCGAACCGGTTGTGCAGCACCCAGTGGCCCAACGACCGCCTGGTCTTTCGCTCGACCTCATGCCTCATGGAAACAGGAACTCCCTGGTTCACAGGCGGGTATTGTGCCCACGCGGAGTGTGCACGATCAGAGCAGACAGGGTCACTGGCCCTCCGTCAGCCCAATGCACGCCGTGCAAAGGGTGTTTGCCTGCTGCAGCACATCCGCCCATTCACCACGTCCCAGGCCAATGGCCATCATCACCACTGCGAGCGCGACCAGCCCGACCCAGACATACCGTCTCATGCGTGCGTCTCCCTGTGGCAAACGGCTGCTACCGACTATGCTGTCTCAGATCAGGGCCCGCAGGAACTGGAGGTCGCTGGCCAGTGAAGCCGCCTTGCCGGCGCCTTCATCGTAGGCAAACTCCACCGCAATGTGTCCCTGGTAGCCGGCGTCCTTGAGGATCCCCAGAAGCCTCGGATAGCTGGCGACCCCCGCCGAAAGCGGAGACCGTTTGAGTTTCTCGTTCTCCGCGGAGGGCAGGTAGGCGATGTTCTGGGCGTGGACGTGCGACACCCACGGGAGAACCGCCTGCAGCCGCTCCTCCGGGGTCTGGCCGTCATTGTGCGAAGCGATCTGGAAGTTCAGGCGAAGGTTGGGCATGCCGACTTCCTCGATCAGGCGCAAGGCACCCGCCGAAGTGTCTGCCAGCGTCCCTCCGTGCATCTCCACCACCAGCGTCATCCCGAGCTTGTCCGCGCGGATGCTGGCCTCACGCGCCTCGTTCACAGCGCGTTCCCAGATTTCGTCCGTTGCCTTCGCGGAGGGCACATCCGATGCCCAGACCCGGACGATTGGCGTCTTGAGCCAGTGTGCCAGATGCAGCACGTCGCTGAGCTCAACATCGCCATCGTTGCGGGTGGCTCCGAAACGCAGGTAGGAGCCGAAGACGTGCGGGGTGACTCCGCTTGCTTCGATGAGCTTGACGATGGCGCGCATGCGGTTCTCGTCGAATTTCTCGGGCACGTGCGGCTCGCGCCCCCAGATCTCGACCCCGTCGAAGCCGAGTTCGCGCGCCGCGCTGAGGGCGTGTTCCAGCAGGTTCTTGCAGTAGGCGATGGTGCAGAGCAGTATCTTCACAGGCTCAACCTTCCCCCGGCACGTGCGCCGCAGTGGCTTCATGCCTGCCAAGCTTGCGCCCCGGCCAGTGGCAATCCGATGATGTACCGACCCCGATCTTCCCGCGAGGCCGGGCTCTGCTACGCTGCTGCGTCCTTCACCTGCCCGTGGCGGCCCCGAAGGGCCGTCCCTCCCAGGTGGTGCCTGTACTACAGGTCGACCGGGCGTCCAGTGCTTGCCGATTCATGGATGGCAACGAGCACCCGGGTGTTCTCGACACCGTCCTCAGGGCTGACGATGGGCGTGCGCCGGTTGGCGATGCAGTCGACGAAATGCAGGATGCTCTCCACCGCGAAGCCTCCCGGCTTGCCGTGGATGTTGGTGCGGCCGATCACGTCCGGATACACCGCGCCCGGAGTGGAGGACACCGGAAACACCGGGCTGCTGGAGAACTCTTGGCACATCCGGTTGGAGCTGACATCCACGAACATGGTGCCTTCGGACCCCACCATCTCCATCTTGAAATCGAACACGGTGGGCATCGCGTCGGACATGATCCAGCAGTTCTCGATGTGGGCCACGCCTCCGCCCTCGAGTTCGCAGATAGTGTGGAAAAAGTCGGGGGTGTTGATCCCGCGGCCCGCAAGAACCCGGCTGCGCGACACGGAATAGACCCGCTTAACTTCATCCTGGAACAGCCAGCGGACCATGTCCACCGAATGCGAGCCCAGGAACCAGATGACCGTGGAATCCCCGCCCCACGAGAGCATGCCAGTGGGCACGTAGATGGTGTCGTTGAGCCGGAGCGTTACCATCTGCGGTTCGCCCAGTTCGCCCTTGTCGATGGCCGTCTTCACGTTGTAGATCGCGGTGTTCCAACGGTTGTGGAAGTCTACCATGAGGGTGACGCCATTGGCCTTCGCGGCGTCAGCAATAGCCTGCGCGTCCTCGACAGTGGTCGCCATGGGCTTCTCGAGCAGCACGTGCTTACCTGCTTCGCAGGCGGCCACGGCGATCTCGCGGTGCAGGAAGTCGGGGGTCACCACGGACACGGCGTCGATCTCGTCATTCGCCAGGAGTTCGCGGTAGTCGGTTGTGGCGCAGGGGACCGCGTACTCCTCCTTGCGGGCAGCGAGCACCTTCTCATTCTTGTCGCAGATGCAGGCCAAATTGGCCAGGGGCGAGTACGAATACGCGATGAGATGGGTTTCTCCCCAGACGCCGAGACCGATGATTCCGAAGTTCTTCGCGGCACAGGACACAGGCGTTTCCCTCCCGGGAGAGGCAATGAATGACGGGATTATAAGTGAAGCTGATTCGCCTTGTCAACGCGGGCACGGGCGCCGCTCGGCAGGCCCGCAGCTACTCTTCCGCAACCTCCTCCATGGTGTAGAAGCTGTCCCTGAGAGCGTTTGCCAGTTCACCCGAGGGAGCCGATTTGAGGGCTGAAGTTAGCCGGGCGGCGGCGTCCTCGGGCTTGTTGGCGATCAGGGCGAGCGCGGCCTTCAGGGCGTGGGCATAGCCGCTGTCCGGGGCAAGTTCCAGGGCCCTATCCACATGCCGAGTGGCCAGGGCATCATCCCTGCCCAGGTGTACCAGCCATCCCGCTTTCGCATTGTGGCCCAGCGGGTCATCAGGAAACAGCTCGGTGGCTCTCTGGAAGTGACCCAGTGCCTCGTCATCCTTCCCCAGGAGCATCGCGGTCTTGCCCAGGATGACATAGTCGATGGCAGCTTGAGACCGTTCCAGCCGCCTGCGCACAGCCGCCGCTAGGGCCTCCCAGTCCCGGGCGCTGAAAGCCACGGCCATCAGCGCGTTGTAGGGTTCGCGGTCGTCGGGATTCTGCTGAATCATGGCTTCGAAAATGGCGCGGGCTTTGTCGACATCGCCCGACATGAGATGCGCCATCCCCAGGATCCCGCCTGATGTCCGCAGAGACTGTGGCCATTTCGTGGCGATTGCCGTCAATGCGTCCATCAGCGCCTTCGTCTCCGCCGGCGTCGCGGCGTCGCCCTGGGAACCTGACAGCATCGCGGTCACAGCCCGGGCATTGGCGATCAGAGCGATGAACACGGCCATCTCCGGGTCATTCTCGGCCGGTACGCGCAGGGCGGGGAGGCGTTCAGCGCGGTCCTTGTCGAAGGCAGCCCAGAGCTCGGGGGGCGCAACGCCTGCCCGGGCCAGTGCGGCCATGACCCGCTGCACCCGGTCCAGGACGCAGATCGCGGGCGTTTTCTCAGCCGGCGCGAGAGCCTGTGCCTTCTCCAGCGCCCGCGCGGCGTCTTCCACGAGGGCCGATTCCTGTTCGCTGGCCTGTGCCCCGACGGCCGCCAGAGCTGCCAGTCGGGTGCCGGGCCAGGGCATGATCTGGGCGGTTGCCACCAGCCCGGCGCGCCGCGCCTGGCTGGCGTCGGCGTCGGCAAGTGCTCGCGGCAAGGTGAGGATGCGGTCCGCCGCTGTCGTTGTCAGGGCAAGCTGCGCCTGCCAGTCCTCCGGCGCCTGCTCCACACAACGTCGGGCCTCGGCCAGCGCCTCCTCGCTCCTGCCGGCATCCCGCAGTGCGAACACCAGCGCCACCCGCGCCCGCACATCCTCGGGCGCTGCCTGCACGACGGCCCTCGCCCGCTCAGCGGCTCGGTCGAACTGGGTCGCGGCGGCGTCTCGCTCCCCGGCGGATTCGAGCGCGCGGGCATAGGCCCTGATCTCGGCCACTCCTGCCGTTTCGGGCGCGGCGGCCTGTCTGAGCTCCTCTAGGGGTTTCTCCGGCGACTGCAGTTGCGGCGGCGCGGCGTCCCACTCCAGGCCAACCGCGAAACCAATTTCCACCTGAGGCGGCAGCACGATCGCGCGAACCTGTTGCGCGGTCACTCCGGCCTTGAGCCTGCCGAGCCTGTCAGGGAAGATGCCGGGCGCCTCCTTGACCAGCACGTCGATGAACAGCTTTGGGGGCTCGACGCGCTGGCGTTCCAGGCGCGTCTTGTAGTCCACCAACGTGAACCACCCTGTCTCACGCAGGCCCGCGATGGCGTCTTGGATTCCCCCGACGGTCACCACGGACTCGGTCTCAAGGCCCAACTCCTTGCGCGCCTCGGCCTCGGTGACGACTTTCAGGCCCTGGAAGCTGATACCCCCCACCACCGCCTCGAGCACCCCGAAAAGAACGGTCTTCTCATCTTCGAGGTACGCGTAGACGGCATCTGCGGCGGCCCCGATGTCCTCGTAGGCCACCACGATGCGCTGCAAGTCGCGGCGCACCAGGGTGTCGTCCAGGAAGGCCCCGGGTACCGTGCGCACAGTGGCCTTGAGTTGCTCCTCGGACAAGAGTGTGTTGCCTTTGAAGATCACGTTCTCGATCCGGGGCAGTTCGGTGACCTGGACCCGTACGCGCTGGCCGCCAGCGCCCTCCTCCGCGGTCACCTGCACGTCCTTGAAATACCCCAGTTTCATCACCCGGCTGCGGGTGGTGGCCAGAGTCCCGGCCAGATCGTCCACGAAGCGCCCCACGAGAAGGCCCGCCGGGAAGGCGCGTCGGATCGTCTCTTCGGCGATGACATCATTGCCGGAGACCTGGATCTCGGCGACCTTCACGGGCTCGGCGGTACAGACAGCCGCGATCAGGACTGAAGCGAGCAGAGTCATCCACGGGGTCGCAGGGGTGCGCATCATTGGGGTCCTCTCCCTGTCACCTGCCCTGAACACGGGCGAAGGCGCGGCTCAATCGTTGCGTTCCAGGGCCTCACGCGCCACGGCGCGCACAAGGTCGGGCTGGTCCTCGTCCTGCGCGGCCGCCCGAAGGATCTCTCTTGCGTCCGGGCCGCCGATGGCCGCCAGCGCCTCGACGGCCGCCCATCGCACGTCTTCCTCCGAGTCGCCGATAAATGCTCGCAGATGCGGCACGACATCGGCGTGCCCGAGTCTGCCCAGAGCTCTGGCTGCGGCCTGTCGTACAGACCACTTCGGGTCTTTCGCCAGTTCGGCCAGGGCGGGTATTGCGCTGGCGTCCTCCAGGCCTCCGAGTCCTCGCGCAGCCGCGGCCCGCAATTGGGGGTCTGGGCTGGCCAGGGCGTCCAGGAGAACCGGCACCGCGCGGTGATCGGCCTGTTCCGAAAGGGCTTCGGCTGCAGCCCGGCGCACTGGCTGGCTCTCATCGTCCAGCAGTTCGATCAGCGCCGGCACCGCCTGTGGCTCCCTGATCTCCTTGAACGCCCAGGCGGCGACTTCGCGCACATCGGGCGCCGGGTCTCGCAGGGCGTCCAGAAGGGCATCGGATGCCGCTCCGCTCCCAATTTCCCGCAGCGTCCAGACAGCCGCCCTGCGCACGGGAACCCTCTCGTCGTGCAGCATCTCGGTGAGCAGGCCGGCGCTGCTTGGGTCACCGATCTCCCGCAATGCCCAGGACGCGGCGGCGCGGACGCTGGCAGTATCGTCGCCCATGGCCACAATCAGCGCCGGAATGGCCCGCACGTCCTTCGCCCTGCCCAGCATCATCGCAGCCTCGCGCCGGGCATCCGCATCCGGGTGCTCCAGGGACAGCCGTATGCCCGCCATCTGGGAGTTGGTTGCGGCGAGGGGCTGCGCGCAGACCGCGGTGACAAGACGCGATCCGAAATCTCTCAGGTCCCAGTCGCTTTCCAGATCATAGGCGACCATCGGCACCCGCTCTTCGGCGAAAGGTGTCGCGATGCCCTGCTTGCCCACCAGCATCAGTTGCTTGCCCAGACCCCGGGCATACCCCACCAGGTACATGACGCTGGCATCGCGCGTGGTGATATCGGCGATGACCAGAGACGCACGCGACAGGTTCTGGTGGATCGGCTCGAGATGGGGCGCGGCGAGGAACACGTTCTCCTCGCGAGCGCAGGAGTACAGGTCAGCCAATTCGGGCCGGTTGAACGCGGCGAGGATGCCGGCGTGCCAGATCGTGTCGTAGAACGGGTCTGACGGCAGCAGCACGCGGCACTGGTTCTTTGGAGCTTCCATGGCACTGGTACTCCGCTTTGTGGTCTCCCCCCAGTGCGAAGCACGAACAGGACCGAGCGCTACTGCCCGACGCCGATCGGGGGCTGAAACACTCCGTGCAGGTCGGCCCCCGGGTTGGAGGTGATGCGTCGGGCCGCGCCGGTATCCATCTCGACGACGTACAACTCCTCATCATTGTCCCGGTTCGATGTCACCAGAATGCGCTTGCCGTCCTTCGAGACATCGCACAGACGCTCATCGAAAGGGCTTCGGGTGACATTGGCCAGACCGCGCCCGTCCACATCCGCCCGACAGACCTGGTAGTTGCGGTCGAAGTTCCAGGTGAAATACACAAACCGCCCATCTCCCGACCATACGGGCCGGCCTTCCGGCACCGTGTTTTCCACCAGCCGCCGCGGGAAGGAACCGTCCGTGTTGATGATGTAGACCTTGCTCACCTGGTCGCGCAGGCTGAGGATCGCTATCCGGGAGCCCCGCGGGTCCCAGTCACCCATCCAGTCATCGGCCGGAGAGAAAGTGATCTGTTGCAGCCCGGTTCCATCTACCGCCACCACGTACACGTCCATATTGCCGCCGCGATTGGACTCGAAAGCGATCCGGAGCCCGTCAGGTGACCAGACCGGATGGTCATCCACCGCCGGATTGTCGGTGATGCGCTGCAGATTGCCGCCACTGCTATCGCACAGGTACACTTCCCGGTTCCCATCGCGTTCGGAAACGAACGCCAGGCGCCGGCCATCGGGGGACCAGGCCGGGGAATCATCGACCGCCGGGTCTTGTGTGATCCTGCGCAGGTTCTCCCCGTTGAGGTCCATCACGTAGATGTCGGTATTGCCCTGCCTGGCGGAGGCGAAGGCGATGGTGGAGGGCGCACTGGCTGCCGCGGTGGTCCCGAGCCGGATACGCTGGATCGCCCGGGCGGCCTCAACAGCTTCGGGACTGTGAGGCTCGAGACGGATCACTTCGCGGAAGGCCTCGATCGCTGCGTCGGGCTTGCCGAGCGCCCTGTAGACCCAGCCCAGGGCATAATGGGCCTGCATGTACTTCGGATCAGCCGCGATTGCGGCCCGTAACTCGGCTGCAGAGTCGGCCATCCTATTGGCGCGCTTGAGCTGGATGCCCCTCTCGTAGTGAGCGGCTGCTTTGGCCGGAGGCGCGGCGTAGGCGGCTGGTGCGAAGAAGCAGGCCAGAACAATAAAGAGCGCGGCATGCTTTGCCATGGGATGTGAATGCTCCGGGTTACGCTGATTTGAGGTATGGTCCCGGCTTGTGGCGCGGGGACATCGCTAGTCCTGGAATACTTCGCCGTCGCGCCAGGCTCGCCAAGTGTTCTCGTACCATGAATCGTCTTCCGGCAGGGGGCGCACGGGAGTCACGAAGGTGCGGAAACCGCCGGCCGGATCGGGCTCGACCTCGAGGATCTCCGCGCGCATGGCCAGATTCTCGCCGCGGTGGGGCATCTCCCGCCCGCGGCGCGTCTCGACAACCCGGTCGCCCTGTTCGTCCAGTACCACATAAGCGCCGCGGGAGCCGCCTCCGGCATCGAGAAGCGCCTTGAGCGCGGTCAGAAACGCCACCTGGGTCCTGCAGAGGTGCTCATTCTCGATAGCCGCGACCAACTGCTCCGGATTACCCAACCTCTGTCCGGTGCGGGCGAGACTGTGCTGCTGCTCGATGGCCTCCGCCAGTGCCGTCTCGGCCATCTCGGGACTACGGATAAACCCCGCGCAGCGAGTCATCCGGTCCTGGATTTCCCCCCGGACCGTGCCCACTCCGGGCGCGTCCTGCCCGGCCTCCAGGTTACGCCTGATCTCGGCGATCTCGGCCTCAATCTGCTCTAGCACCTCGCGCTCGCCGCACGGCGCGCTGGCAGGCTCGGAGCGCGCCTCATGGGCGATCCACTGGGCCGCTCGCCAGCCCCCGACCTGCCCGGAGTTCAGCGCGCTACCGCCGGGACGCACCCCGTGGGTGCCCGCGACCTCCCCGATCGCCAGCAGGCCGGGCACGTTGGTGCGCCACCAGCAGTCCACCGTGAGGCCACCATTGCAGTGCTGGGCGCAGACGGCCACTTTGAGCGGCTCGCGCAGGTCCACGCCATGCTCGGTGTAGATGTCGATGGCCAGCGGGTTCATATGCGCTAGGCGATCAAACGGCGTGTCCTGCAGTGCGCCGGACCGCTCCAGGTACTGGCGGGCTTCCGGCTCCAGGTTCTCCAAGGAGAAATGCTCAAGGCCCTGGTCGGCCACGGGATTGCGGGTGAAATCCATGTACACGTTACGGCCCTGGGCCATCTCGTTGTGGACGGCGATGTCCACGATGGACGAGCCATAGTTCTGCAGGCGCTCGGCGTGGAAGGGCCACTGGTAGCCCTTCAGGAAGATGTTCGTAGCTTCCTGGCGCATCGTCTGGAAATACTCGTTCAGGAAGAACCGCTCATCGCCGCCGTCCGCATCGGTGCTGAAGTAGCACGGGATCGCCTGCTGGTATGTCCCCGACAGGTTCCAGCGAAACCCGGTGGAGGCAAGGCCGAACTGGGACTCCGTCAGGTTGTTCGCCCGGCAGCCCACCTCCAGCGCGAGACCGTGACTGCCGACCTGTCCAGCGGGGTAGACGGATGTGCGGTACAGGTCTCCGGGGCCGCCGGTTGCCAAAACGATGTTTCGGGCGAAGATCACGCACAGGCCCCGATTGCTCTCTCGGATTCCCGACTTGTCGATGGCCAGCACGCCCACAACCCGGTCCGGTGAGCCCTCGCCGCCGGAACCCGGCAGCGTCAGCAAGCGGATGACCTCGAACCCGTCGAGAATCGGCGTCCCGTTGGCCCTCACCTGTTCCAGGGAGCGCTCCACCATCTGCATGGAGGTCTTTGGCCCGGCGGATGTGGCACGTTGGCGCGGATCGTGGTCTGTCTTGTAGCCCACGAATGCGCCGTAGCGGTTGAACGGAAAGCCCACGCCTAGTCGCGCCAGGTTGAAGAAGGCCGGCAGGGAGCCCAGGCCCTCGATATACGCGAGGTCTCCGTGGCACATGCCGCCGGCGGTGAGGGTGCGGGCGAAGTCCATGGGGCTGTCGGGCACATCCCCGAAGACCCCCATCTTGTAGTAAGTCTGCTTGTCCGACCCGGAATTCGCGGAGGTCCCGCCGCCAAGTTTCGAGGTGATGACCGCCGTGTCGGTGACACCCAGCCTGTGCAGGGCGTCGGCGCAGTTGAGGCCGGCGGCGCCCGATCCCACCACGACTGCCTGGAAACGGCGGATCGGGATGGTCAGTCCCGCGACCGAAATGCTGCCGATGGGGTTCATGGGTGGACTCCAGGCGCCCCGTTGAGGCGTTTCTCCTTGTAGGTGATCTCAATGCCCCAGCCGTCGGAGATGCGCGTGCCGATGGTGTGGTAGCCCATGCGGTGGTAGAACTCATGCAAGAACGTATTGGCGGTCACGTGCCCAAGGCGGATGGTGTCGGCCCCGCGGCGCGCCAGTTCCTCCTCAAGGAACGCCACCATGGCCTTCCCGTAGCCCCTGCCCTGGAGTTCGGGGCGTACCGCGATACGGTTCAACACTCCCACATTGGGTTCATCAGGGTCCAGCGACACCGCCCCGCAGGCCACGATCTCATCGCCCGCGAGCATGACGAACATCGTCATCGCTCTCTCGCGCAGGTACGTGCGCAGGCTGTCGGCGGTGACGTATGCGGCGAAGGTGGGGGCTTTCTCGGGCGTCATGCCCACCAGTTCGGCCACCGGCGCCCAGGCGCTGCGGATGACATCGGCAACGACAGACAGGTCCTGGTCGGTTGCGGTGCGGAACTGGGCGGAGTCGATCTCGTGGTCCACCGGCATCCTCTGGTCTTCCCGGTTCCACCAGTACCTTGATGGCCCCGGTTCTCCCCTTATCGTAGGCTGTCTTGACTGATTCCTGGACGCGCGCGAGAGGCAAGCGCTGCGTGACCAGGAAGCGGAAGGCCTCGTGGTTGCCCGCGTGCACAACCGGGGCGACCTCGAAGTCCCTCCGCAACCCCACTTGACTGTAGCAGCCCGAACCGGAGATGACAAGCTCCTTCGTGATAACTGGAGCGATGGCGATGCCTTCCATCCGCCCTGTATCACCGCCCATGCCCACAATCCGCACCATTTTCCTCGCCAGTCCCAGTGCCTGCGGGCACGGCGGGTGACGAGTTGGCGAGACGGTGGGGTGGTCCCGCGCTGGGCGGCGGCGCATCTGGACACGGAGAAGAGCAGCCGGCGGATCGCGGATCACCGGGACCTGTCGGCACTCAAGGCGGTCCTCGACGGGAATGAGGAACGGCGAGAGGTGATGGTGGCATAGCTGAAGAACTACAGAGCGCCGTCGGTACTTTCGACTAAGAACGGGACATACTCGACTCCCCTCTGCAGCAGGACGCTGGCATGACCCGAATAGCAGTGTTGGTCGTGGCACTGGCGCTGTGCATCGATGCGGGAACTTTGCTCGCCGAGCCGGCACTGAGAAGAAAGTGATCCACAACTGGATGTGGATGGCCAACGCCGGGTGGATCCGCCAGAACGCTGACCGGATGCAGCGCGTCCCCTTCGATGGGATCGCCGTTCATCCCTACCTGCTGGACGAAAACGGCCAGCCCCATTACACCGTGCAACAGGTAATGGGCACTGAGCGCTACGATCTGGAAACCTTCCGCCCTGTGCTGTAGGACATGAAGGCGACCAACTGGGGTCGCTACAAGGCGAACTTCTTCCCTCTCTGGGTCGCCGGGGGATGGGATTGGTTCGATGACACCTTCGCGGACACATGCGTGAACAACTGGAGGGTAGCTGCACAGATTGCGAAGGAGGGCGGGCTCCGAGGCCTGCAGTTTGACCCGGAGCAGTACTACGGGCCCGTCTGGGTCTACAACCAGCTTCCACGGAGAGCCGAGCACACCGTGGAGGAGTACGCGATGAAGGCCTACGAGCGGGGCCGGGAGGTAATGCGGACCGTCAACGAGGTCTACCCGGACATCCACATCCTGATGTTCTTCGGGCCTTCGGCCAGCGGGGCGCCGCGGGACCTGGAGAGCCGGAAAATGCCCTATGGGCTGCTGGGGCATTTCGTGGACGGCATGCTGGCCGAGTGTCTGCCGGGCGCAAAGATCATTGACGGCTACGAGGAAGGCTATGGCTACCGCACGAGAGTGGCCTTCCAACACGCGGCACAGTTCATCCGGGAGAAGTGCAAACCATACAGTCTCGCTGCAGAGAAATGGGACTCCCACCTGTCGGTGGGCTTCCCGGTATGGATAGACATCGGCTGGCGAAGTACACCGTGGGATACCGAGAACTTCGAGAACAACTTCTACACACCCCAGGCCTTCGAGCATGCCCTGGCCGCAGCGCTGGAGGCAGCGGACGAGTACGTGTGGATATGGAGCGAATCTGCGGATTTCTTCAGCCCGAGCTTCCCTCGAGCCTACATTGACGCCTTCCATGCGGCTCGCGAGCCGGGCGCGGCGGCAAAGTCCGTTCCCCGGCCGGAGAAGACCGCCGCCTCGCCCACCACCACCGCGGCCAGCCTGAAGGGGCACTCGGAAGAGGAGACTTTCGCGCCCTGGCGGGCCTCCTACGAGCTCCTCTGGCGGTTGCCGGAGGAGTGGAAGTTCCGGCTTGACGAGAACAACGAGGGGGTGAAGGGCGAATGGTTCCTGCCGGGCAAAGGGCAGGAGGGCTGGGAGCCGATCCGCATCGGCGAGTTCTGGGAGCCCCAGGGCTACCTCTATGACGGCTATGCTTGGTACTGGCTGAAGGCCGAGGTGCCCCAGGTGCCCGCTGATCGTCGTCTCTATCTCCTGTTCGGGGCGGTGGATGAGTCCGCCTGGATCTGGATCAACGGAACGCTGGCGGGTGAGAGCGACTTGCAGGCCATGTGGGACCAGTCTTTCGCCGTGGACGTGACCGATCACCTTCTGCCCGACCGCCCAAACACGATAGCGGTTCGCGTCCTTGACCGCACAATGGTTGGCGGGATCTGGAAGCCCATGTGGCTGATCTGCGAGCGGGGCACCCGGTCCACGGGCCTTGCGCCCGTGGAATCCTGGGATAAGCCCTTCAGCTCACCGGCCAAGGGAGGGCGCTTCGACGAGGGGAATCTGCTGGCTGTGAGGTTCATGCCTCCGAGAGAACGGGCGGTGCTTCCCGCCCCGTGAGGCTGCTCGTGGACGAGTAGCAGGGTAGCAGGGAATACAGGAGTGTCATTGCGCCAGCTATTGTGGTTGCATTTGCCAGCACATTGCTGTGCAGCGTCTGTGCTGCTGTGGGTGTGGCCCCTCATCCTGACTGGCAGAACGACATGGCTCAGAGACAGGGCGGTGCGGCCGCCTCACTCGCCAGCACCGCCCTGAAGTCGTGGCGAGATCGCGCTATTGAGTTGCCGGGTAGGTGTAGACACCTGCGTTCTGATAGGTCGTCAGAACCGTGCCGGC
>JAGPGE010000485.1 GCA_018056145.1 Armatimonadota bacterium | reverse complement strand
TGATTGGGATGCCCAGGGTGGTCAACTCGTGCTTCCTGCAGAGCGCTGAGAACTCGTCAAGGAGCGGCTGAAGCGCCTGCCTGTCTGCGCGGGTCTTGTTGATGCTGTCTCCGTAGGAGAAGTCCCCGAACTCCGTGTAGTAGCCCAGTTTCTGGCTCAGTTCGAGGTACAGGAGCGGCAGCTTCGCGCGCTCCACGCGGTCGCGGATCACATCGCTTGCGGCCAGCCGCTCGGCCTGGGTGAGGCAACCGCGCATGGCCTGCATGAAATCCGAGGTGAACATGGGGCCGTCCGGCGCATAGGAGCACTGCAGGTTGTTCAGGAGCGGGTTGCTCGAGGCCACGCCGCACTTGTGGGGCAGCTTGTGCCACTTCCGCCAGTAGTCCCACATCATCATCTGCAGGTCCCAGATGGGCTGCGCGGATTCCTTGTAATGGCCGAACACGAAGTCCCTCATCAGCGCTTTCGTGTCCAGCGACGGATGACGGCGCAGCTCGGTCGGGTCACGTCTTCGACGCGCCGGATGCACCTGCCGTGGACGCGGCAGGAACCTGAGCGAGCGCCCGCGAACAATGTTCGGTGACAAGCGCACCCAACGATTGGAGTGATCTCCGATGGCGCTCCGAAACAGTCTTCTGCTGGCATTAGTCATTGCGTCGTGCACAGCATGGTGTCAGCCGCGGCAGGAGATGAGCCTGAACGGTGCGTGGCAGTACGTGCGGATGTCGGAACTCACCGCTCCGCCGGCTGAAGGCTGGTTGCCCATTGAAGTGCCGGCCACCATCAGTGGGGTGGACTACCAGCGCGCATGGTTCCGGCGCGAGTTCACGATCCCGCAGTCCATGGCCGGGCGGCGCCTGACGCTTCACTTCGGCGGCGTGAAGTTCAACAGCACTGTGTATATCAACGGGAAGGAAGTGGGCGGTCATTTCGGCGGGTATGATCCTTTCGACGTGGACATTACCGGGTCCGCGAAGGTGGGGGAGACCAACCGCCTGGATCTGGCCTGCCATGACTGGACCGGCGTGTTCAGCTCGAACGATGTGGACTTCTCGGTGATGCAGACGCGCCCGACAGACCCGCGCGATCTGCCCCGAGACCGGGTGCTCGCCCCCATCGGCGGCCTGGTGAGTACCTTCGGCCCGTGGGACGACGTGGAGCTTCGCGCGCACCCGGCGGTGTACGTGAAGGACCTGTTCATCAAGCCCTCGGTGCGGAACATGCGGCTGCGGGTAGAGTATACGCTGGCCAATCTGACCGATCGTGAGGCCAGCTTGCAGCTTGGGGCGACGGTGGAAGACCGTGGGCAACCCGCGTTGGAGTTGCCTGCCCAAGCTGTTACTGTCCCCGCTCAGGGCGAGGCGACGGCTGTGCTTGAGGCCCCCTGGGCTGCCCCCCGGTTCTGGTCCCATGAGGACCCCTACCTCTACTTCCTGCGGACCGTGACGACCGAAGGCGGCGCGGTTGTTGATGACCTGCGCACCCGCTTCGGCTTCCGAGAGTTCTGGGTTGACGGCAGCCACTTCATCCTCAACGGCAAGCGTGTGAACCTGCTGGCAACCTCGTGGTGGCCGGAACTGTCCAGGCCGAAGGAGTACATCCAGGAGCGCATCCGGCAGATTAAGAACGCCAACTGCGTGATCTTCCGCACCCACACACAGCCGTGGTCCGAGATTTGGTACGAGACCGCGGATGAGATGGGCCTGATGATGATTCCCGAAGGCGCGGTGTGGAATGACGACGAGGTCTACCGCCTGGATGACCAGCGGTTCTGGGACAATTACGCGGCGCATCTCAAGGCCACGGTAGACCGCGACAAGAATAAGCCCTCGGTGGTCATGTACAGCTTGGAGAATGAGTTCTACGGCAGCCGGATCAACGACAAGTCGCCGGCCAAGGCGCAACTTGTGCGGCTGGGCGAGCTCATGAAGCAGTGGGACCCGACCCGCCCGATCTTCTATGAGTCCGACGGCGACCCGGGCGGCGTGGCGGACGTCATAGGCATCCATTATCCGCACGAGTACCCCGAGCACACCGACTGGCCCAACACCGCGTACTGGATGGACACCCCGAAGAGCATCAGCTGGATGTTCACCAACGGTGAGGCTCCCTGGCTGTGGGACCGAAGCAAGCCGGTGTATGTGGGCGAGTTCCTCTGGATCCCCTCCTCAGACCCATCCTGGCACACGGTCTTCTATGGAGACGACGCGTATCTCGACTACGACCGTTACCGGGTCAAGGCGAAGGGCGACTCCTGGCGGATGGCGATCCAAGCCTATCGCTACTACGAAGTGGGCGGGATTTCGCCGTGGACGATGGTCGAAGGCGGGCCGCTCAACGAAGACATCAACGCCATGTACGCCGCGCAGAAGTACGCCATGCAGCCCATTGCGGCGTACATCCGCGAATACGACCACAACTTCTACTCCGGCGAGAAGATCACCCGCACCGCGGACGTGTACAACGATGTGCTCAGCGACTCCAAGCTTGCCCTCGACTGGGCGCTGGTGGACGGGGAGCAGGAGACCCCGTGTGGCGAGATGACGCTGCAGATGAAGCCCGGCGAGCGCCGCGAAGTCCGGCTTGCCGTGAACCTCCCCATTGTGGACAGGCGCACCGAGATGAGCTTGCGGGTCCGCATATCGCGCGAAGGAGAGACGGTCTTCGAAGACAGTCACCGGGTGTCGGTCTTCCCGCCGCTCGGGCTCGCCGCGCCAGAGGGCACGCGCGCCGGATTGTTTGACCCCAGCGGCGAAACGGCCGCGGCACTGGCGAAGTATGGGGTCAGCCTGCCCCCGGTTGCCGATCTGGAAGCGATCCCGGACGGTCTGGACGCGGTGGTCGTGGGAGCCGGAGCGCTCAGTGGGGTGACAGCGCAGGAGCCGGTGATCGGCCTGGAGACCGGCGGCAGAGGCCTGACCGACTTCGTGCGCGCCGGCGGCAGAGCGCTGGTTCTCGAACAGCCCGGCTACCCACAGGGCGTGGTGCCCGCGCTGACCACGGATCATGTCTCGACCATGACCTTCCCGCAGGTGCCCGAGCACCCGCTGCTGCAGGGCGTGAAGCCCGACGACCTGAAATGGTGGCGGCCGGACAACTACGTGAGTCTCGCAGAGCCTGCCCGTCCGGAGAGCGGTGCGGCGCGGGCCATCGTGGTCTCCGGCAGCCGTCAAGGCATTGCATACGCGCCGGTGTGTGAGTTCCTCCTAGGCGATGGCGCACTGGTGCTGAGCCAGCTACGGCTCATCGAGCGTCTGGATGTGGAACCCGCAGCCGGGCTGATCCTGCAGAACGCCCTGAACTACCTGGCCGCTAGGCCCTCTCCGGCGAGCCGCACGGCCCTGTTCGCGCCGGATGAGGAGGTCCGGGACTATCTGGATGCCCTCGGACTGCAGTATGCAGACATCACTCAGGCGCCCGGAGAAGCCGACTGGGCAGACGTGACCCTGCTGGTCGCATGCCCGCCGCTCGAAGCCCTCGACGCATGTCGAGAACAGATCGGGGAACTGCTGGCCAGAGGCGGGGCGGTCTTGCTTCACGGTGTCACGCCGCAGGACGCGCTGCTCCCGGAACTCATGGGGAACCTTGACCTGGCGCTGGTGCCCCATCGCGGCGGGGTCATCAGGCAGCCGGGAGCCCATGTGCTCTCGGACTTCTTCGCCAACGAGGACCTGTACTGGCTCGGGGAATCCCGGGCCGCCCACTCATGGGCGACGCGGCCGCTGGCTGATGACATGGCCGACTTCGTGTTCGCAAAGACACTGGATGGCAAGGCCGTCACCGGCTATCCCGCCGAAGCCATGACCCTCGAGGGGCCATACGTGGCCATCCGCAATGGGCAGGCGATCCTCCCCAGCGGGTCAAGCACGGCGTCTGTCGACATCGAGATCCCCGCGGATGGCGCTTATATACTCGGGGTGGTGGCGGGCGGATCGCCGGCGGCTGGGGTGTATCCCTCAGGCACCGTGAGCGTTGATGGGCGCATGCTGGGTGCATTCGCCTGCCAGGACCGTGAGATGCGGACCTATACCGTGTCGGGGGATCTGGCCGCCGGCACCCACCGGGCGGTGATCCGGTTCACCAATGACTACAACAGTGCCACGGAAGACCGTAACCTGATTGTGGAAGCGCTCAAGGTTGCTGCTGATGAGGAGACCGAGGGCGTCTCGATCCTCACCAACCCGGGCGCACTGGCCGTGATTGAGCGCGGACGCGGGAAGGTGGTTGTGGACAACATCAACTGGGCGGAGACCGAGCGCGAGAGCCGCAAGGCGTCGCGATACATCTCAGGTCTGCTCACTGGGCTGGGCGCGCGGTTCGAGCAGGCAGGGGCTACTGTGTTCGAAGCGGAGGCTTTCGAGCCTCAGCCCGGCATGTCCTGGTTCCGGCGCGAGGCGGGGGCTGCGTACATGGGCTCATCGGGCTGGATCGCAAAGACGGTCCGCTGCGCCAGGGCAGGCCGCTACCAGTTGCGGTTGATGGCAAGTGGCACCCCGGTCAAGGGTATCTACCCCATCATCCGGGTTGAGATCAACGGACAGCCGGTGGGCGAGCTTGAGCTGAAGAGCGAAGGGTGGCGGGGGTACTCCCTGCCCGTTGACCTGCCCGAGGGAACCTTCGAACTGCGGCTGGCCTTCACCAATGACGAGTGGGCCCCGCCGGAGGACCGAAACCTGCGTATCGACAAGGCCGAGGTGTTCCCTGCTGACTGATGCGTATGCCGGGATCCAGACCGGATCGGGAATACGCCCGGGCGCTACTTGGTCTCCGGTTCCCGCGCCCCGGACAGGAGGTCATCCACCGCGCAGATGAGCGCCATGCAGGAGAATGGCTTGTGCAGGACCCGTCCCGC
>JAGPGE010000484.1 GCA_018056145.1 Armatimonadota bacterium | reverse complement strand
AAGTCCCGCTCAAAGGTGAGCACCGACTTGAGCCGGTCGGGCGAACTCAGCAGCGCCTCCAGTTCCGCACGCAGTTGATCGACGTCCTCGACCCTCAGACCTTCGGAAGCCAGCGCAGTACGGGTGGCTGCGATGCGGGAGTTCAGCAGCGCCATATGCGCCTGGAGCCGGGCCTTGCTCGCGGGAGTGTCGGCAATCGCCGCCAGTTCCGTCGCCGCTTCGCCGAGGGCCGCGGTTGGCTCCGCAAGCCCGGCGAGCGCAAGGCCGGCAAGTTCACGAGCGAAACCGGAGGGGATCGACGGTGGCTCCTCGCCCGGCTTGAGAAGCGTGATATTGTCGAGGTAGAGGTTCATGTCGTCTTCGGGGCGCTGGGAGAAGAGGTGGATGATGAAGATATCCGAGCGATCCACCTTATCGGGCATGCCCGCCAGCGGGATGACGAACCGTTTGAAGCCGCGAGCAGGGAGGTCGATGCGGTAGCTGAAGGCCTCGCGGAACGGGACCTTGCGGTCGGAGACGAACATGGACAGGAAGGGGCGCTTCTCGCCGGTGTTCGTGATATCCATGAGCAGGCGGTCATATCCCCGCCAGTCGGCGATTGGGGGCTTGACTTCGAATGCCGGCCATTGCTCCATGCCCTCCTTCCACGCGGGGCTTGAAAAGAACATGGAGTGCCGCCCCGAAGTGGCGAAGGAAGTGCTCTGAACCAGCTTGTCCTGAGCCGCGTTGCGCAGCTTCCATGCGGCCACATCAGCCCCGATCTCGAAGTCGAACAGCACATCCTGCGCATGGGCGGAGACGCAGCCCAGGCAGGCGAGAAGCGCGGTTCCGACGATAATCCTCATGTTCCTCACCTTTCCACGGCGAGCTTGACGGATTTCCACAGTCCGCCGGCGAGACTCAGGTTGTGAATGCGCACGGCAATCGTGTTCGGCTGGCCGGGCAGGAGCTTCCCGGTGACATCGATGGCAAAGCGTTTGTCCCAGCCGAGATCGGGGTCGAGCTTGTGCTGCCCGGCGCGCATGCCGTTGACCCACACCTCCGCCTGCTCGTCCGCCGCTCCGAACCACAGCTTCAGGCGCTTGCCTCGAGGCAGGTCGAACACAGGCGCGGTCCAGTCCAGGCGGTACCAGGCGTGCCCGGTGTAGCGCAGGTCCTGTTCATCCCAGAACTTGCCGATTTCCATGGTCCCCCAGCCGTCCGCGGGGATGCCCGGCCTGAACCAACCGTCTTTCACCCCGACACTGTCAGGGTCCGTGCGGAACTGCCAGACCTTGGGCAGATCGGCGATGAACTCATACTTGTTCTCAAGGTCGCCGAAAGTCGCCTTGTCGTCGTATCCCGGCTGCGCGGAGGCCTTGGGTGGTGGCGGCGCCGGAACGTCCTTGACGATCCGGCCAACATAGGCGGCATCGTTGATCTCGTGGGGCCGGCGCGAGCGCCGCAGGGCCCGCTGGTAGGCGGCCGGCAGATCCTGCCGGGTCCACCAGCGCGGACACTCCGTGTAGATCCACACATAACGGTCGGTGACGTCAAGACCGCAGAAAACCGAGTACTCAAACTCGTCGGGCGTGAAGAAGTTCTTGCTGAGATCGTCCGTATGCCATCCGTAGGTGCGCCACGCCGCATCCATCCAGATTCCGAAGCCGACCTCGACGTGCTTCTTGTACTTTGCCGGGTTCGCAACCAACGGCAGGACACCCTCGCGCACCGAGCGATAGCCGTTCACGAACTGCTGGTGGGTGCGGAAGGTGTAGGCGCCCTCGTATGCGTCCACGATCACGGTCTTCGGCGCGGCGACCTTGAACATCCCGTCCAGGAACCCCCGGAGCAGGCCGTATGGTCTCTTGTCGGCGTCATCCACGCCGCCGGTGATCCCGTAGCCGTAAGTGAGCAGGACCACGATGTCCGGGTACTCCGAGTTGATCGCCCGCATGAACCGGGCGCCGCAGTCGGTGACCCGTTCCATGTACTCGGCGAAGCCGCGGGTCTCGCAGTGCGCCTGCTTCGCGTAGGTCCACAGCGGCTCATTGTAGATCTCGATGTCGAACATGAAGCCCTTGCAGCCGCCCTCACGGGCGACCCTGGCGGCCACCCGGGCGTTGTTGAGGACCGCGTCGAAGGCTGTGTCATCGAACCAGTCCACGTTCCCCGGGCAAACGTTGAACCGAAGGAAATTGTCAGTGAGCTTGTCAAACCGGCAGGCCTGCAAGTCCTCAATGTTCGATGCGAACTCCTCGTATCTGAACACCGTGGAACTCCAGCAGGTCCACGCGAAGTTCACGGGCTTGCCGTCGTGGACGGGCATCGCGTGGAAGATCACGCCATCGAAGCCCATGTTGTCCATGCGCTCCTGGTTGGCGCGCATGAATGCGGGGTCGGGCTCGTCCCAGCCCCACTCGATAACCTTCGTGTGCCGGCTGTTGGATGCCGGGGCAGCGAGGGAGAAGGACACAGCCAGAAGGCACAGGCAGGTCAGGAGACAGCGCATGCGTGGTCAGCTCCCATTGATGGCTAAGATAAGGATAGGAAGCGACGGCGGGGCTCACCCCTACTCGTCGTACCGGCGCGCCTGAACCGGGGGACTGGCACCCCGGAGCGACCGCCTGCGGTCGCGAACAGGCGCCTGTACCCGATTCACGCAGATCGACGGTTGCGGGCGGCCGGCGGGCGACAGGTGCCCGCCCTACAGACGACAAGAAGCGACGGCCTTCCGCCTACCGCTCAAGCTCCAGCCGCCAGGAATCGTTCATCAGCGGCCAGGAGTTGCCCGCGACCACCCACAGGTAGCCGTCGAAATCATAGACGGTCGCCTCGTGGCGCGGGCTCCACATTGGCTCGGACTTGAGCTCGTACCAGTTCTTCCCGTCAGCCGTGTACCAGACATCCCCAAGGTTGTGGGCTTCGGCATTGCGGTAGCCGCCGATCAGCCACATGTAGCCGTCGTAGACCTTCGAGATCGACCACATGCGGGTGGGCCAGGGCGCCTTCTCGACGACACACTCCCAGTTCACCCCGTCCGCGGAGCACCAGACGTCGTTCATCGTGGTGATGGTCTTGTAGCCCTTCTCAGGCGGGTTGTTCTCCCGGCCGACGGAGCCGGCCATGACCCAGAGCTTGTCCTTGAACACCGTGACCGCGGTGGCATAGCGCTTCTCGAAGGGCACGTTGTCAGTCACGCAGGTCCAGTTCATCCCGTCCGAAGTGCGCCAGACGTCGGCCCCACTGCCAAGCTGCCAGAGTTCGTCCTTGAACACAACCAGTTCACCGTATCCGCGCACGCCGAAGGGGGTCTTCTCGCAGACCTGGGTCCAGTTGATGCCGTCGGGGGAGTTCCAGACACTCCCCTTCACCGCCCAGACCTTGCCCTTGTAGACGGCCATCTCGCTGTATCCGTCATACGGGGTGGCGTCGCTGATCTTCGTCCAGACCATGCCGTCAGAAGAGTTCCACAGATCGCGGACGAGCACATTGCCATTGTGGTAGGCGTTGCTGATCCACATCTTTCCGTCGAGGACGAAATCCTCAGCGGTGTCGCGCGGGGTGAAATCAGTGTGTTCGGCCATGCGCACCCACTTGCCCCTGAGGGGCCCTTCGGTTGCGGTGCCGTCCTGACAATGAGCGGCGACCAGCAGGAGCAGGATAAGAGCGACGGGAAGCAGCACGTTGAGCATGCGGGCACCTCGATGGGGTGATCCCGGCGGCGCGGAGCCGCCGGCTTGTTCCGTGGGTATGTTCGCCCGCGGCAGGCCGGAATCCTGTGCGTGGGGAATAGACGGTGAATTATTCAGCGACGGGCCGCGGATGGCCCAGATGGAGCGTGATCCGACCGATGACCCGGACGACCTTCTTTCTGCTTGGGCTGTTGATCCTGACGGCGACCATCCTGCCGTCCTGTGCCGCCGAGTACCTGCCAGACCTGATCCACAAGTACCAGACCTGGGATGCCGCCCACAATGACGGCAAAGGCAACTCGGCCGCCACAACCTCCGGCGGGCTGGGCTGGGGCGAGGCCAGTTTCCTGCGCGACTATGTCTACTGCCTGCGCGTGACCCGCGACCCGTACTGGGCCGACAAGATCGTGGACCATTTCGACCGCATGGTGGAAAACCTCAAACCCAACACCGAGGGATTCCTGGCGTGGGATGACCCGGCGTATTCGGTGAGCATCATCGAGACACATCCAGCAGGGAATGTGGGCGAGGCGAAGGTTGAGCCTGCGCTGCAGCGGGTGAACAAGCGCGCGGGTGTGCCGGACGCCACCGGACACACCTATGAGATCAGTGTGCCAGAGGCCGGGAAGCTGGTGGTGCGGGATGTCGATGAGGGCAAGGCAATCGCGGAGGCGCCTGTTACCGACAATATGGTGATTCCGGGGATTGAGCCGGGTAAGCTGACCCTTACCGGCACGCCGCCCGTGGGCGCGAGATGGACGGTCAAGACCACCGCCCCTGCCCGCTGCGAGTACCAGGTGCATGACGGGATGGTAACCTACCGCATCGCACAGTTCGTCGAGATGGTGCTGGCCGATCCGGAACTGAGTGCGAGGTACGGGGACAAGGGACGGGAGTACCTTGCGCTCCTTGATCGGCATTTCCTGCGGAAGTGGGAGGCGACTTGGGTCGACCTCCCCGACGGAGCGGGGCTGTACAAGTTCACGGACAACCCCACCCAGCGCTTCCCGGGTTACAGTCTCCCCCACAACCAGTATCTCGCGCTGGCCCGGACCTGGCTGGTGCTCAAGGACATCTCCGGGTACGAGGGTGCGGACCTGTGCCTGAGACGGGCCACGGCGATGGCAAGGTACTTCAAGCAGAACCTGCGGCTGGTGGGCGACGCGTACGAGTGGAACT